>CAYIKX010000035.1:0-7919 GCA_964364025.1 uncultured Methanosarcinales archaeon | reverse complement strand
ATTAACATAACCTACACTTATGCCTCCCTTGTAAAACAAATTTAAATACTGTTCAGCTTTAAAAGCCGTTTGAACTGCTGGGCAGGTGTCAAATTTCACAGGTGGAAACTCCCTATTTTCAATAATATCTTTAACTAAAAGCTCTAATACTTCATCCTCACCGAACATCAAAGTATGTTCTTCTTTGAACAGTTCTCTAAGTCGTTTACTTAATGAATCAACTCCAGAATTGGATGGAAGTCTTTTTTCTTTGTATCTTTCTATAATTATTATTATTTCTTCAAACAGCTGCAACTGTTGCTCAAGAATGGTTCTTAAAACCTTCAACTTTTCTCTGACTAAACCTAATTTTCTTTTCTCTTGTTCTGTTAGAACATTGCTCCGTAATATTAAGCTAACAATTTTAGCTTCTTTCTGCTCATCACTCAACTCTTTTAATAAAGCTCTATTCAATCTCTCAAACTTAATCTTCTCTGCTCTAAACGTAGTGTTATTAGTCATAATCCCTGTTGTAATACCTACTTTCTGCTTAAATGAAATTAAGCACTCTCTAAATAGTTCCCATAGCTGACCAATTTCTCTTTTTAGTTCATTCTGGTCAATATTTCTATGAAAAAGCCACTTTAATAAAGCCATTTTTAAATCAAACTATTCTATTTTAGTTACCAATAAAAATTTATTGTTTTTAAATCAAATAAAAATATAAATACTTAAAGATAAATGTGAGTATATGCACTTCAAAGACCGTCATGAAGCTGGAATTAAGCTGGCAGAACAATTGAAAAAATATAAAAATAACAAAGATGTTATTGTCTTAGCTATTCCCCGAGGTGGAGTTGAAATTGGCTATGAAATTGCCAAATTCCTGAATGTAAAATTAGACATTATTGTGACTAAAAAAATTGGCTTGCCGGATGACGAGGAATTTGCAATTGGCTCTGTCGGCCCAAATAAAAATGTCATGCTTAATGAGGAAACATTAAGAATTTACAATGTTTCTGAAGAGTATATAAAAGACAAAACAAAAGAAATTGGCAAGGAAATACAGAGAAGATACAAAGCCTATAAAGGAAAATACCAGCTGCAAAGCTTAAAAAATAAGATTGTGATATTAACAGATGATGGAGTTGCAACAGGCTTCACAACAAGGGCTGCGATAATCTATATTAAGTCGCAAAATCCCAAAAAAATAATCCTCGCTGTTCCAGTAGCGCCATCGGATTTGGCCAATAAGCTAAAAAAAGAAGTTGACGAGCTTGTCTGCCTGCATTCAACAAATTTGTTTTTTTCAATAAGCCAGTTTTATGATTATTTTCCGCAGCTAACAGACGAAGAGGTCGAGGCATACTTAAAATAAAATTCTCGCGTATAGCAAACCACAGAAATAATCAGGCATAATGGCTGTGGTTTGCTATCTTGCGAACCACAACAATTTGCTAAAAGATTTTTGTGGTTCGCAATAAAAGAAAGTTATATAAACCCATTCCTCAAAGAAATAAACAGATGGCAAATCCATTATTTGTAATGCTGGTTGCGCTTATCCTTGCCTATCTTCTCTCAGAGATATTCAGGTATTTCAACCTTCCCAGAGTTATTGGGCAAATCTTAGCCGGAGTCATATTGGGCATTCCTGTATTAAGGATTGCCTTATTCTCTGAGGAGGTATATTCTGCATTTAATTTTATTACGAACATGGGCATCATATTATTGTTCTTTTTTATAGGCTTGGAAATTAATCCAAAAGAATTCAAGCGAAACTTTAAGGAATCTTCTTTCATAGCAATCTTTAATACTATCATACCGTTAATTACTGGCTTTTTAGCAGGCAGATTTTTTTTCAATTTTACGCCTATTGCTTCCCTCATCATTGGGATTTCACTTTCTGTAAGTTCGCAGGCAATTTCATTGGACATACTTGAAGAATTGAAGCTGATAAAAAGCAAGATAGGCACTCTTATCATATCATCGGGAACAGTCGACGATGTATTTGAGTTGCTGCTTGTAAGTGTCCTTCTTGTAGCTTTTCACTCGGCAGCTGTAGGCGAAACCGGTTTCCAGAAATTGCTTGTAGATATTATTGGGTTTGTCCTCATAGTGATAATTTTCAGGTTTTCCCTGATTCCAATCACTTTGAACATATTTGAACGGGAAAAATCAAAATCTGCACTTTTTATGGGCGCCTTGATTATAGTTTTATTAATGGCTTATGCCTCTGAATTAGCCGGGGTTGGCTCATTAATTGGGGCGTTGATTGCAGGCATATTAGTAAGGCAAACGCTTCTCACAGGAAGCGAAAGAAAGCCATGGAGAATGAATGAGATTTCCCACTCAATACACATGATTGCATTTGGATTTTTGATTCCGATATTTTTTGTAAATGTTGGCTTAAAAACAGACCTTAGCTCAATTGCATCAAATGCCAATATGATATTAGTGCTCGTTTTGCTGCTTATTGACATATTCGGAACAGTTTTGGGCACAGTCATAGGAGTAATTCTGAGCAAAGGCACTTTTACAGAGGGACTTGCTGTTGGTTTTGGTGTTGTGCCTAAGGGAGATACAGAATTAGCGATAGCAACATTAGCGCTTAGCAGCGGCTTGATAACTATAACTATATTCACAGCGATAATTACAGTTGATTTGATTGCAACTTTTGTAGCCCCTATTATATTCAGGCTTCTAATAAAAAAATATGGCTCTACTCAAACATCTGCAAAGAAAAAGGTATCAGCATAATGTTATATTGCTTTGTACACTAAGTCATTTGCCCTTACTGGCTCTTCAACTTCCATCCCTATTGACTGGCCTGGCTCTGCCATTTCTATATTTTCATGCTCCATCTGCATTGATTTCACTTTCTGCCTGAAGTCAGTTGTATGCCCCTTTATGCGTATTTCGTCTCCTACCTTTATGCTGCCGCCTGTAACTTCAAGAACAGCAACGCCTATTTTTGTGAAATAGTGCGTCACCTTTCCAACTTGCATTTCTTCAGCTTCTTCCATAATTCACCCCGAATAATAATTTAAAATTTAATAGTATTTAAATTTAACGATGTTTTAGTAGCTGACAAATGTAATTGCTTATTAAAATCAGCTACTAAAATTCGAAAGACAAAACAAATTAAATCAAAACTTTTGTCTCTCTCTATTTAATCGGATTAAAAATTTTACAAAAACTTATCAGCTGTCGCAACCAAGCTTTTAACATGCTCTACAGAATTCGTAAAAGCTTCTTTTTCTTCATCGGTAAGCTTTAATTCAATTACTTTCTCAACGCCTTTTCTTCCAAGCTTTACAGGCACTCCTACAAAATAGCCGCCAACATTATATTCTTTTTCGCAGTAAGCGCAGCATGGCAAAATTCTTTTTTTATCTTTTAGTATGGATTCGACCATTTCTGATATTGCAGCGCCCGGTGCATAGCATGTAGAGCCTGTTTTAAGCAGATTAATGATTTCCTCTCCTCCTTTTCTTGTTCTTTCAACGAGAGCGTTGATTTTTTCTTGAGGTATTAATTCTGTAATTGGAATCCCATTTACTGTTGAATATCTTGGCAAAGGCACCATTGAATCGCCATGCCCCCCTAATACTATAGCATCCACATCTTCAACAGAAACTTCAAGCTCTTTTGCAATAAAAGTCCTCAATCTTGCAGAATCCAAAATGCCAGCCATTCCAATGACCCTATGCTTGGGGAGATTACTTGCTTTAGCAGCAACATAAACCATTGCGTCCAATGGGTTTGTAACAACAATTAATATTGAATTAGGTGAATATTTTACAACATTTTGAGCAACTTCCCTGACAATTTTTGCATTGATTGATATTAAATCATCCCTGCTCATTCCTGGCTTTCTAGGCAATCCGGCTGTTATCACAACAATATCAGAGTTTTTTGTATCCCCATAATTATTTGTTCCCTTAACATCAACATTAAATCCTTCAATCGGGCTTGATTCAAGCAAATCTAAGGCTTTTCCTTGCGGCAATCCCTCAACTATATCAACTAAAACAATATTTCCTAAATCCTTGGAAGCAATCCAGTGCGCTGTTGCCAAGCCGACTGCTCCTGCTCCGATTATTGAGATTTTTGGTATTGCCATCATAATCCCTCCAAAAATTTCTTGTAATATTGGTTGTTTTTTATCTTCCCGATTAATTTTTTATCAGCCTCTTTCGGCTTTGTCATCTCATCTGGAGACAAAAGTTTGTTTAAATCCTTCTCATCAATCAATTTATATTTCAAAACAACATCTTTTATTGTTGAATTATTTTTTAATGCCTCTTTCACAATTTTTGACATTGCTTGATATCCAAGATAAGGATTTAAAGCAGTTGCAATTGCTGTGCTTTTGTGCAATAAATCAAGGCATCTTTCCTCATTTGCTTTTATGCCATCAATGCAGAATTCCCTGAATATTTTTAAAGTATTTGTTAAAATCTTCATTGATTGCAGAATATTGTAAGCAATTACAGGACCCATAACATTTAATTCTAAAATCGAATATTGCGCTGCTAATTCAACTGTCTTGTCTTTTCCCATGACGTCATAGCAAACCATTATAACGCATTCTGGAATGCTTGGATTGATTTTGCCGGGCATTATTGAGGAGCCAGGCTCTGCATCAGGCAGCATTATTTCCGCTATGCCCCCTTTTGGCCCGGAATTTAATATGCTGAGATTATTTGATATCCTGAACAAATCAATAGCAAGCATATTCAAGGTGCTTGAAAAAGAAACAAAGCAATTGTAACTTTGAGTCAGCTCTACCATGTTTTTTGTTGTTTTTAAATCCAGATTTGTCAGCTCATTCAGTTTCTTGACAATTGTATCATGAAATTTTGGGTGCGTTGTTATTCCTGTGCCTATCGCAGTTCCTCCAATTCCCAATTCTTTTAATTCTTCACTTGATTTCACCATTCTTTCTATGTCTTTTGCAATAGAAACAGCATAAGCTTCGAATTCCTGCCCTAAAGTTATAGGAACAGCATCTTCATAATGAGTTCTGCCTACTTTTAAAATTTTTTTGAATTCGTCTGCTTTTTTTCTTAATGCCCATTCTAGCTTTCTAGTTTCAGCAATTAAATCTTTTAATAAAAATAATATTGTAATTCTTGTTGTGGTTGGTATCACATCATTTGTGCTTTGCGCCATATTCACATGGTTATTTGGATTGGCAATATACTGGCCAAGTTTTCCTCCCAAAAGTTCAGTTGCCCTGTTTGCAATTATCTCGTTGCAGTTCATGTTAAAGGGAGTGCCAGCGCCAGCCTGATAAACATCAAGAACAAAATAAGAATCAAATTTTCCTTCAATAACTTCGCCAGCAGCCTTTGCAATTGCATTTCCAATTTTTTCATCTAATTGCTTTAATTCCATATTTGACAAAGCTGCTGCTTTTTTTATTGTAGCCAAAGCAACAAGAAATTCCTTATGCACCCTAATGCCGCTTACTTGAAAATTTTTCCTTGCTCTTTCGGTAAAAGCCCCATAGTAAGAATCTGCTGGAACTTTGACTTCTCCCATTACGTCTTTTTCTGTTCTAAACACTAAACCACCCTTAACAGAAGGAATTTACTAATTATTTTATAAGGTTTTGGTTTTAAAGCCGTTTCAAATTCGGCAGATGCTGCTCATAAAAGAAAGCCAATTCTTCGTCTTTCTTTTTTAATAATTCCTCAATTTTCTTTCGGATTTGTGTTGAATCTACCTTCTTCTTATTCTTGACAAATTTCTTGATTTTTGATGCTATTTCCTCTGCATTTTTCTCGCATAAATTTTCGCCGTAATGCGCGCTTGAGCAGGCTGCATAAACCGAGCCATAAACCTTTCTTTCATCAAATTTTTCCGTATGCCCCTTTCTTTTTACAATAAGCATATTCTCACCTCATATAACAGCCCAAATCATGTAAGCGCCTAAACCAAGCAAAAACATCCCTATCATAAGTCTCATTAAGCCCCTGTTTTCTTTCCTCCATTTCTCAAGTGATTTTGACGTGTGGCCGAAATAAACTAAGCCAACTATAACAAATAATGGAAGTATAAATATTAAGTTATAAAGTAAAAGCAATGGAATGCCGGCAGCAAATTCGCCTTTTGACAGCATCCCCAGAATTGCTAGGTAAGGTGCTCCTGTGCACGGCAATTCAACAAAAACAACAAAAATTCCTAAGAAAGCCGCAACTGCCAAACTCAATACAGGATGTATAGTCTCCATCCTTTCCATCGTATCTGAGTATTTTTTAATCCTCTCTGCTGCGCCTGGAATCATTTGAAGAGAAAATCCTTTCCCATACCAGAAATAATCCTTTACCTCAAAAAGCCCTGCTATTATTGCAACAGAAGCTGCGAACCAGTAGAATGGCTTTGCAAGGCCTGCGGTATAGGCCAATGTGAATATTCCGACTCCGATAAGAAAATAGGTAACATAAACGAATGTGATGTAAATAAAGCCTGCCAAGAGCATTCTTTTTGCACTCTTAAAAACTTTAGTCATATAAGCAAGAAGAAAAATCAAAACACCAAAAACGCAGGGGTTTATGCTGTCTGCTAACGCTGCCGCAATGATTATACCTAATGTTAGCTGTTCTACCATCTGAATTAAATCTATACACAATTAGCGGGCATCGGTGTATCAGTTCCAAGATGCTTGTTAGGCTCGTAAAACTTGTCTATCTCTTTCCTGATGGTGCAAATGTCTATGCCCTGCTCGTGCATTTGCCTTGTTTTCTTGGCTATATCAAAACAGACAGAGCATGTTATTCCATGCTTGTCAAAGCTTCCGTCATCGCGCCAGAAGCAATGCCTTGTGTGCTTGTGGCCTTCAAACTTGCAGCCGCAATAGCATGGCATTTGTTCTAGCAGTGCAGCACCTTCTGGAGTCTTAGCCCATTCATAAATCATCCTCTTCTCTCCAGTCACATAGGCAGGAACCTGGTCCTTTGCAGTTTCTGAAGATAAAAAGAAATAAGCAATCACGCCAGCAAAAACCAGTAGGACAGTCAAAGCAATGATTTTTTGTTTATCCATTTTTAATCACTTGAAAAATTCAATCATGAAAAATAAGAGTATAACAAGCAGGCTTCCTAATACGCTGTACCATGCTAATTTATCATCTGAAATATTTCCTGTAGAATCTTTATTTTTCATTAAAAATCCAAACACAACAAATGCTAAGATTATAAGGATAGCTTTTCCAATCCAGTGATGGCTAAACATGTTTTTTAAAAAATCCTTGAATGGCGCAAAAAGCTCTGCCGCTATCACTAAAATTGCAAGCAGCCAGGCGCTTGCTGTTGCTCCAAAATAATAATTGAATTTTGTCATTGCAATGCACCTATTTTTACCAGTCTTCCCATAATTCCAATTAACGCTGACAAAACAATAACTAATATCCACCATTTCTTGCTGTCTTTTGTCTTATCCCTATAAACCAAACCTGCAGCAACTGTTGCAATTATCGGAAGCAATAAGCCCCAGTGCTCTTTTGTTTCCATTATAATGGAGTGAGCCCATGGCCAAGAGCCTGCTTTGATTAAAGTTTTCGTTGCAGGATAGAATGTTAAATACAGTTTGCCGGATGGCAGAAGCAATACCCAGCTTAATGCAGCTGTCAAAAGAGAAAAAGGCTTGAGCCATCTTGGCTTCTTCTTAATGTACAGCAGGATGATTATTGGAAAAGCAATAAGCGCCAGTCCAAGTATTATGTGCGCAAATAACACTAAATCTCTCATTTTTGCCTCTTGTCAAAAACCACACATCATAGATGGGTAGCATGAATACTTTGACTATTACATAGCGTGGTTTTGGACATTGCGAAAATCGCAGATTTTCGAGACACTGAAAATTCATTGAATTTTCATTGCTACAAAATTCCACTTATTTATGGGTAGTTTTTGAGCATCGGGAAAATGCACAGC
>CAYIKX010000034.1:0-9600 GCA_964364025.1 uncultured Methanosarcinales archaeon | reverse complement strand
TTCATTATCGTATAAATAGCTTCCTTCCGCGCGTTTAAAGATATTGGGCTTATTCAATGTTTTTATCTCAAAAAAACTTTGGTTTGTAATATGGGGTTTAACTTTTAAGAAATATTCAACAATCTCCTTATCTGTAATAAAATGCTCGTTAATTCTTATCCTTTCGTTAAATCTTTTTAGATGGGGGCTTGTATACAAGCCGACTTTATAGCCAGCTTCAATCAGAACATAATTTAGCATTGAGCAGACGCTTCCTTTTCCATTTGTGCCTGCAACATGAATGCATTTCAGCTTTTTTTCGGGATTTCCTATTTTATCAAGCAGTATCTGGATATTCTTAAGTCCGAGTTTTATTTTCGGGCTTTCGAGACTGTACAGGTAATTCAGAATTTTTCTGTAGTCCATAGTTCATGATTATCTGAATGAATTAATAAACCTTGTTAAATGCTATCTGAAAACCCGCTTATAGTAAATCGTAAATCCCTCTAGTTGTCGTCATATAAATTTGTTACTATTTGATAATAGTTAAAAAGCAAAGATTTAAAAATGCTTATAATCTACTTCTTTGTGATTAGAATGAGTTTAGAATTAATGACTTTCAGTACGGTTCAAGAAGGATTATCAGCGCTTCAAGGTACTGCTTATACTATGGCTCAAAATCTTAAAGCAAGACATGACTCACCAATTCTTGAAGATGGTAAAAATATATGGTTTAAACCTGATTTAGGTCTTGACTCAAAAACGTTACAGCTTTATGGAGGACTAAATGAAGACCGCAATACTCGATTTAAAATTGACCATGACCCAGATTTAGCATCTGTATTAAACAATCCTATTAGCCTAGATGGCTCAATTCCAATAAATAAAAAAATATACGACGAATCTGGAGGAACTGAATTTATAGGAGTATTGGCAGTGAGACTAAAAGGAGCTTATGCACATTATGCAATCAGAGCAGATAAATATCAAGCTGTGAGGGAACAATTAGATTCAATTAGAACATTCGATGTTAATGATTTTATTAAAGCGGGGGGTTTTAAAGTGAATGGTGGGCTAACTCCGGAAGAAGTAGAAAATAACGACGGATGGCTTGAGTTAGCTGTTGGGAAAAATGGAGTTTCTCAACAAGAGTATAGTGAAGCTTTAGTGTTTTTAAAATCCTATTTAGCGTGCGCTATAGAGCGTGGAAGCTTCCGAAACAACGGACAGGGAATGGGATTTTTTGCAGACTTAGGAGCAGGCTATAATGCACGTCCATGGTCTCTTAATTCTTCTGGCAGCTTTCAATCTCATGCTTTTGGCTGGTGGAACTTCAGCAGTAAAGGGTATTTCCTTGTTGAAAAATAATCTATTAAACCAAAAAATAGGTAAATATGTATACTTCATTCTTTTTTAAGAACATAAATGATATATTAAGAAAATAAACTTTGACGACAACTGGGATTTACGGTGGATTTTCAAATTTTGCGGAACGCAACTTTTGAGAACTTTGTGTCTCAAAAGGCATTTAGCACAGGTCTATATGTTAAACAATAAATATAAAAATACTGAAAAATTGTTCCATTGCATGAATTTTAAAGGCGTCAGTGACAAGTACAAAATAAACAGTTTTGACTATCTTATTCTAGGAGTGGACATAGGAGCAACTAACACAAGATCAGGAATTTTTGGCATTAATGACGGAAAGCTTAAGCTGCTCTGCTATTCAAAAGCCAGAAGCGGCAAATTAATCAGTTTGATTAGTCTCATAAACTGGGCAGTGGATTACGCGGAGAAGAACTTCAAATTTTCATTGAAAAAGGCATGTATAGGCATTGCAGGCATAGTTTCAAAGGAAAGGAATTATGCAGAAATGACGAACTTGAATTTAAAGTTGAATAAAAGGTTTCTGCTGAAAAACACAAAGTTAAAGGAAATATTGCTTGTAAATGATTTTGAGGCAATAGGATACGGCATAAATATTCTGCCAAGTGACAGTCTGATTCCGATAAAAAAATCCGATAAAATTGCCAAAGCCCCGGCTGTAGTCATAGGCGCAGGCACAGGGCTTGGCAAGACTGCTCTTTTATACAACAGTGAATTAAGGTGCTATATCCCCATGCCTTCGGAAGCAGGCCACAGTGATTTTGCAGCCCAAACCAAAGAAGAAATTGAACTGATAAATTTTATAAAAAGGCGCGAAAAAGTGCAAAACGTAAGCTATGAGGATGTGCTGTCCGGAAAGGGCTTGAGCAGAATTTATGCTTTTTTGAATAGTAAAGGGCTTAAATCAGCTGCATACGCAAAAGAAATAAATAAGGCAAAAAGCAAGCCAGAGCTTATATCAAAATACAGGAAAATTGATGCAACATGCAAAAAAACATTTGAGTTGTTTGCTCAGGCATATGCAAAATTTGCAAGAAACTGCGCTATTGATGCCATGCCATACGGGGGAATCTATATAGCAGGGGGCATAGCGCCAAAAAACATAGGCATTTTTAATAAAAATTTTGTCAAAACTTTTGAGGACAATAAAAAAATGAAGGATGTTTTAAGGAAGATACCAATATATATGATATCCAATGAGAATGCCGGATTGCTGGGAGCGGCATTTGCCGGAGTGAAGCTAAAATGAAGGAATGCAACTGCGTATTTTCCATATTCGGGGCAACAGGCGATTTAACTAGGAGAAAGCTCCTGCCTGCATTTTATTTTATGGAGCAGGAAAAACAATTGAAAAATGATTTTAGGATAATTTGCATAGCGAGAAAAGAGAAATCTGCCGATGCTTATAGAAAAGAAGCGGCAGAGGCAATTAAAAAATTTTCCAGGATTAAAGTAAATGACGAGATTCTTAATAAATTGCTTTCACGAAT
Organism: uncultured Methanosarcinales archaeon; assembly: GCA_964364025.1. GTDB lineage: Archaea > Nanobdellota > Nanobdellia > Woesearchaeales > GW2011-AR4. The sequence continues at coordinate 6,745 of CAYIKX010000034.1, read as the reverse complement.
TCATTATTACAGGCTTGAATTATCCGACAAGCCGGGCTATGAAAATTTGAAGAGGCGTATTGAGGAAATTTCAGGCGAAAAAAGCAGTCATTGTGAGAGGATATTCTACCTTGCTGTGCCCTATTACTTGCTTGGCACAATAGTCCACAACCTAAAGTCAGCTGGCTTGGCTGAAAGGCACGCTGAAAAGAAGCCGTATTGCAGGTTGATGTTTGAGAAGCCATTTGGCCACAATTTGAAATCGGCAAAAGAATTAAACTCTACAATAACAAAAGTCTTTGATGAAAAGCAGATTTACAGGATAGACCACTACATGGCAAAGGAGCTTGTCCAAAATCTGCTTGTATTGAGGTTCGCAAACAGCATTTTTGAGCCTTTATGGAACGAGGATTACATAGACCATATACAAATTACTGTCGCTGAATCCCTTGGAGTTGAAACAAGAGGCAACTATTATGAAAAGGCAGGCGCAATAAGGGATGTGATACAAAACCACATGATGCAGCTGCTGACTTTGGTGGCTATGGCAGCGCCCAAAAGCATGTCTGCAGACGATGTAAAAAACGAGAAGGTAGAAGTGCTTAAGTCAATCAAGTTAAACAAAAAATATGCTCACAAGAATGTAGTCATTGGGCAATATGGCAAAGGCAAAATAAATGAAAAAAGCGTTGTTGCTTACAGGGAAGAGCAGGATGTAAGCAGTAATTCAACCACAGAAACTTATGCTGCACTCAAAGTCCAGATAAACAACAAGATGTGGAAAAATGTGCCTTTCTATCTGAGGACAGGAAAAAGGCTGAAAGACAGGGCAACTGAAATTGTCATTGTCTATAAAGATGTGCCTTTTAGCTTGTTCTCAAAGTCAAAGCCGGAAAAAAACATGCTTATCATAAGGGTCCAGCCTTATGAAGGCATAACCATCCAGTTTAATGCAAAAGTGCCCGGCAACAGAGTTATTATAGACAATGTAGAAATGGATTTTTGCCATGAGTGCAAATTCGGTCCCAACAGCCCTGAAGCTTATGAAAGATTATTGTATGATGTGATGATCGGTGACCAAACGCTGTTTACAAGATGGGATGAAGTACAAAATGCATGGAAATTTGTCGATGCGCTGACGAAAAGCTTTAAAGGCGGGAAACCATTAAAATATGATGCGGGTTCATGGGGCCCGAAAGAAGCTGATTTGCTTATAGGAAAAGACGGCAGGAAATGGGTTGAGCCAAAAAGGCCAAGTTACGCTGACTTGCTTAGAAAATGAAAATACACGATATATCAATGGAAATTTCAGAGGAAATGCCTGTTTATAAGAACAGGCTAGAAAAAAGGCCGAAGATTTCTGTAGCAAGAACACTAAAAGAAGGAGCAAACGAATCAAAGCTTGATATTTTTGTGCATACTGGTTCGCATGTTGATGCCCCATACCATGTTCTGGAAAATGGAAAAACAATAGAAAAAATTAGTTTGGACAGGTTTATGGGAAAGGCTGTTGTTCTTGATTTCACAAAAACGGACGATTCAATAACGAAAGATTCATTACGGAAAATTAAAATAAAAATCCAAAAAAATGACATTGTCTTGCTGAAAACTAAAAATAAAATAAGAAAAGATTTTGATTTTAACTTCACTTATCTTGAAAAGAGCGGAGCTGAATATTTAGTTTTAAAAAAAATAAAGGCTGTTGGAATTGATTCATTAGGCATAGAAAGAAGCCAGCCAAACCATGAAACGCATAAAATACTTTTAAAAAAGAATATTGTGATTTTTGAAGGCTTGGATTTGAGCAAAGTAAATCAGGGCAGGTATTTCTTTCATGGATTGCCTTTGAAGATAAGGAAAGGGGATGCTAGTCCGGTGAGGGCTATGCTGGTGAAATATTGATTAAGAATTAGCTTTTGTTAGTCTTCTTGTAAAATCTACTCTTAAATGCAATCTGCCTCTAATGCTCGAATTTCTCAAATTATTTGCTTCAGTAATTGCGGCCTCCAATCTTGGCAACACTGTTTGTAAATCTAATCCGTGATAGACTCTCTCAACCCTGTGAGATCTGTTCAATGCCCTCAGTTGGTTGTACAAGTCTTCTTTAGTTCTACCTGCTCTGTAACTATATTCTATATTTTTGACTATAGCTATCGAGTCTGTGCCTCTTAACCTGTCATCAATATGCCCACCATATTCTGGATATCCCCTAGCTAAAAATAAAAGGCGTATATTTAAAAATCTTTCTATTTTAATCACTTTCTAGAAATAACAAAATGTCAAACAATAACTATTTAAATTCTGAAATTTTAGTTTTCTCCATGAAACTCGGCTTTATAGGCTTGGGAAGAATGGGCTTCAACATGGTTCTTAACTTCAAAGACCATAAAATTGATGTTGTTGCTTACAACAGAAGCCCTGAGCCTGTAATGAAAATAAAAAAGCACGGAGTTGAAACTGCCTTTTCCATTGAAGAATTAATAAAAAAACTGCCAAAGCAAAAAATAATCTGGCTCATGGTTACCGCCGGCAAACCAGTTGATGATGTTATTAAAGAATTATTGCCCTATTTAAAAAAAGATGACATAATTATTGACGGAGGAAATTCTTTCTATAAAGATTCGATAAGAAGGCATAATTATTTGAAATCAAAAAAAATTGATTTTCTCGACATTGGAACAAGCGGCGGGCTTTCTGGAGCAAGGCATGGCGCCTGCCTCACAATTGGAGGAGATAAAAAAATATTCAAAAAGATTGAAAGCGTTTGCAAAGCTGTTTCTGCAAAAAACGGCTATGTTTATGTTGGCAATGCAGGCTCTGGCCATTTTGTGAAAATGGTGCACAATGGAATTGAGTATGCTTTATTGCAGGCATATGGGGAAGGGTTTGAATTGTTGTTTAAAGGCCCTTACAAAAATTTGGATTTAAGGAAAATTGCAACAGCTTGGAAAAATGGCTCTATAGTGAGGTCTTATTTGATCGAGCTTGCAGAAATTGCTTTCAAGAAAGATCCAAAATTAAAGAAAATTCAAGGCATTATTGGAGGAGGAGAAACAGGTGAATGGGCTGTAAAGACGGCAAAGGAATTTAATGTCGGCGTTAGCACAATCAAATCAGCATTGAATGAAAGAAAAAAATCAAAAAAGCACCCAAGATTTGCTGGCAGGGTTATTGCTGCCTTAAGAAATGAGTTTGGCGGGCATAAAATTGTCAGGAAATAATTTATCCTTATTCAATTTTTCAAGCTCTTAAACCTGGATTTTATTAAAGTTAATATCGCTGTAAGCCCATCCTTATATCTTATTTTTTTGCCTTCTTCCCTTGTTCTTGGCTTGTAGCTTATTTTTACAATTTTAAACTTATATCCTTTCCTGAATAATTTCGCCATTAATTCCAGGTCGTAATTAAAGTCATTGGCTTCCACATTTATGGATTTCAGCAAACTTGATTTAAATGCCTTATAGCACGGCTCGTAGTCCTTTAAATTTGTTGAGTATAATGTATTTCCGACCAAGGTGATTATTTTATTTCCAAGAATATGCATCGGCACTTTATTATTCTTAGAAAAAAATTTCGGAAATATTCTTTGCCCAAGAACAAAATCTGCTTCCCCATTAATTAATGGTTTTATAATATTTTTGTAATCATTGGGCTCGTACTCAAAATCCGCATCCTGGAATATAATGAAGTCTCCACTGCTGCTGCTTATTCCTGTTTTAAGCGCCTTGCCCTTTCCCCAATTTTTATTATGAAATACGGACTTTATTGACTTATCCTTAAGCCTTTTCAGCACATCTCTTGTCCCATCGCTTGAATAATCGTCCACAACAATAATCTCTTTATTTACTCCTTTGATTTTCACGCTCTTGACTTTATCAATTAATTTCAGGATTGTTTTTTCCTCATTATACACTGGAATAATTACAGATAGTGTGTGTTTGAAATTTTTTTCAGGCATTTTGGTTTGATAATCCGCCATATCTCTCTAAAAATATTTGTTTGGTATTTGTTTTATACCATCTCAAAGAAGCCATTTAAAAGCATTATGGAAGATAATTAAATTTTTTTGGAAGATTTGTTAATATGAGCCCCAAAAACCAAAAGCTTTATATAGAACCAGATATTCACAAATTCTACGAATTTTAATAAAAATTGATTGGGGGGTAGGTTTAAAATGGCTCAGCAGGTACAACCGATATTTATACTGCCGGAAGGCACGCAGAGGAGCATAGGCAGAGATGCGCAAAGGACTAACATTATGGCTGCCAGGATAGTGGCAGAAACTGTCAGGACTACGCTTGGCCCAAAAGGCATGGATAAAATGGTCGTTGATTCTATGGGTGATGTTACTGTCACGAATGATGGCGTTACAATTCTTGAAGAAATGCAGATAGAGCATCCGTCGGCAAAAATGATTGTTGAGGTTGCCAAAACCCAGGAAGATGAGGTTGGGGACGGCACTACAACAGCTGTTGTTTTGGCTGGCGAGCTGTTGAAGAATTCTGAAAGGCTGCTTGACCAGGATGTGCACCCTGCTGTCATAGCAAGAGGCTACAGGCTGGCAGCTGATAAGGCTCTTGAAATCCTCAATGCAATGGCTGAAAAAATAACTCCAAGAGACGAGCATATTCTAAAGCAGATTGCAATGACTGCAATGACAGGCAAAGGCGCTGAGTATGCGAAAGAGAAACTAAGCGATTTGGCTGTTAAATCTGTTAAAATGGTTGCAGAAGAAGACAGCTCAGTTGATTTGGATAATATAAAGATTGAGAAGAGAACTGGCGGCTCAGTGGAGGATTCTGAATTAATTAAGGGAATTGTCATCGACAAGGAAAGGGTGCATTCAAGCATGCCAAGGCTTGTTAGAAATGCAAAAATTGCATTAGTCGACAAAGAAATCGAGATAAAGAAAACAGAAATTGATGCAAAGATAGAGATAACTTCTCCGGACCAATTGCAGGCTTTCCTTGACCAGGAAGAAAAAATGCTTAGAGATATGGTTGAGCAGATTGCAAGCTCAGGAGCAAATGTTTTAATCTGCCAGAAGGGAATTGATGATGTGGCTCAGCATTACCTTGCCAAGAAAGGAATTTACGCTGTAAGAAGGGTTTCTGATTCGGACATGAAAAAAATTGCAAAAGCAACAGGAGGCCAGGTTGTAAGCAATCTTCATGACTTGGGCAAGGAAGATTTGGGATTTGCAGGCGCTGTTGAAGAAAGAAAAATAGGCGATGACGAGTTCACATACATAATGGAATGCAAGAACCCAAAAGCAGTTACAATACTTGTGAGGGGCGGCACAGAGCATGTTACAAATGAGATTGAAAGGGCAATAACAGACGCTGTTGGAGATGTTGCAGCTGCATTGAAAGATGGAAAGGTAGTTGCAGGAGCAGGCGCTCCGGAAGTCGAGCTTGCGATGGAGTTGAGAAAATATGCTGAATCGCTAAGCGGCAGGGAGCAGTTGGCTGTGCATGCATTTTCAGATTCAATGGAAATAATTCCAAGAACTTTGATAGAGAATGCTGGACTTGACCCAATTGACATAATGACAGAGCTTAAATCAGCCCACACAAAAAAGCAGAGATGGGCGGGTGTTGACGTCTTCACTGGAAAAATAATGGACTCTTGGAAGAAAGGGGTTATTGAGCCGTTGAAGATAAAGACCCAGGCTGTCAGCTCAGCAAGCGAAGTTGCAATAATGATTTTGAGAATTGATGACGTGATTGCGGCTTCCGGCTCAAAGGACAAAGGGCCAAAAATGCCTCCTGGCATGGGTGGAATGGGCGGCGAAGATATGGGATATTGATTTAATTTTTTATTTTAATTTTTCTCAAAATCTATTCCCTAAATTTATAAACGTAAGAATTCTTTCTCTGTTCTGTCTTACTGGAGTACTTGAAGCTTACAGAAGAGCTGTCCCTCAATTTTTTCAGGCAGGTTGTTACAGAGCCTAGCGATGCTTCCAGCTTATCAGCTATTTCTTTTGACGTAAACCATTTGCTTCTGTGTTTTTTTAGAAAAGTATAAACTTCTTGCTGTCCCATTTTATATACAGAATGCATAACTGTTATTTAAGCCTGTTTATTAAAATTGAATGCCACTGGACAAAAAAGCACTGGACATGTTCACGTGATATTTATAAAGGGACATACCAAATACCGAAACATTTATATATTGATGTAACAAAATTGTTACATATGGAACAAAAATTATACAATCATGAAGTAGCATTAAATTTGCTTAAAGGAGAAAACCATCTTAGGCAGATAGCTAAAGAACTCAAAATTAACCACATGACAATAAAAAGAGCATTGGATTCAATGGTTAAAGAGAATATACTTAATGTCAAGGAAGAGGGTAAAAACAATGTTTTTTCAATAAAAAATAGTTTGGAAGCTTATAATGCTGTCCTAAGCGCTGAAATCTACAGGCTCAGCAGGTTTATTAAAAAACACCCCGAATTAAAGCGCGAAATCCTTGAATTAAAGAAGATGCCATTTATGGTAGTAATTTTTGGAAGCTACGCTAAAGGAATAGAGACAAAAGACAGCGATATAGATGTTTTTATAGAGACAAAAGATGTAAAGGTAAAGAATGCTGCATCAAAATTAAATGAGAAATTTAGCATTAAAATGGGGAAATATGATAAAAATGATCTATTGATAAAAGAGATAGAAAAAAGTCACATAATAGTGAAAGGGTTTGAGGTGTTTTATGAAAAAAGCAGGTTTTTTGATAGGATTGCATAAAGAGGAGAAGCTCA
>CAYIKX010000033.1:0-9784 GCA_964364025.1 uncultured Methanosarcinales archaeon | reverse complement strand
GTCCTAAATCCACTAGAACAGCATCTTCATCTTTCTTTCTCTTAAACCATTCATCACTCATAAAATTTATTTTTTGGCAAACTTGTATATATACATATCGTTTTAGAAAATTAAAAATATTTACTTCTGCTCAATAACTATCAAAGTATACTTATCATTCAAATATTTTTTAGCAACCCTTTTAACATCTTTTATTGTTACTTTCCTTATATTTTTTAAGTAAGAATCAGCGAGTTTTGCATCTTTTATTGATTCCCAGAAAGCAAAATTATCTGCCTTGTGGAAATTGTCTTCCATCTGCAGCGCATTATTTCCTTCCACATAAGTCTTTGCCTCTTCCAAATCTTTCTTGCTTATGCTTCCCAGCCTTCTGAACTGCTGCATAATAATCTCTTTTGCTTTCTCTATATTTTTTTTGTCCAGGTTTGTATAAACAGCAAACAATCCATAATCACTTTCATGCTCGCTATTCACGCCAACCTGATATGCCAAGCCTCTTTTGTTTCTTATTTCATCAAATATCCAGCCACTTTGCCCACGACCAAGAATCGCACTTACGACATCAAAAACATAGCTGGCTTTGTCAGTTCTACTTACTGTTTTGTATCCAAAAACCATATAAGAGTTGAATGTCTTTTTTTTCTCAGAATACTTCTTGGCTTTTGTTTGCACAGGCTCATTAAATTTTCGTCTTCTTATTGCTCTGCCTCGCTTAAGCTTGCCAAAATATTTCTCTATTTTTTCTTTTGCATTTTTCACATTTCCAACAATAGAAATAATCATATTGTTTGGAAGGTAATGCGATTTGTAATAATCCACTATATTCTGTCTGTCAAATTTTTTAACTGTCTCAATAGAGCCATAAGTTGGGTTTTTTGCAGGATGACTGTCAAACAATTCCTTATGGAACAAAATCCACTGGTAAGACTTGGAATCGTCATTGACCATATTGATCTCTTTTAGCACTACTTGTTTTTCCTTCTCAATTATCTTTTTATCAAAAATTGGATTGGCTACCATATCAGACAAAATGTCCAGGGCAACATCAAACCTCTTGTTTATTATCTTGATAAAGAAAGCAGTTCTGTCGCCTGTTGTGTAGGCATTAAACTCTCCCCCAAACTTTTCAATTTCATTCGCTATCTCTCTTGAATCTTTTCTTTTTTTTGTGCCTTCAAACAGCATGTGTTCAAGAAAATGGGCAGCTCCTGCAAGGTTCTTGGTTTCATAATTGGAGCCGAATTTAAACATAAGTTCCACAGCAACTGATTTTGAAGAATTCTTGTCAAAAATCAGGACTATTCCATTTTTCAGCTTGTACTTCTTCATGTTTTTAAAAGAAAAGATTTAAATGGTTTATAATGTTTTTGAATTGAAATGAAAATAAATGAATTTAAATCAATTTTGAATAAAAAAAACTGTAACCTAGCTCTATTCTATAATTCTGATTCTACACGGATTAGTCCAAATATGTTTTATTTTTCAGGTTATGATGGTTTAGGAACATTAGTTATACCAAGAAAACAAGTGCCTTTTCTTATAGTTCCAGAGATGGAAATTGAAAGAGCAAGGAGATCAATGATTAAAAAAGTATATTCTATGGATAGAAAGAAGTTTTTTGAATCAATTTATAAAATTATCAGGAAAAAGAAATCAAGAATTAAAAATATTGCAATAGATAAAAATAACTTTACACTTAATTCTTATAAAAATTTTAAAAAATATTTTAGAAAAGTGAAAACTAAAGACATTTCTTTAGATTGTGCTAAATTAAGAGAAATAAAAATAGATAAAGAAATAAGATTATTAAAAATATAATGTAGTTATGCTGATAAAATAATCCAAAAATTAATCAAGAATTTTAAAAATTTTAAAACAGAAAGCCAAGCAAGTGCTTTTCTTGGTTATGAAGCAAAGAAACTAGGATTAGAACTTTCTTTCAATCCAATTGTTGCTTCAGGCAGCAATGGAAGCATGCCGCATCACGAGCCGATGAATATAAAAATAAAAAAAGGATTTTGTGTGATAGATTTTGGAGTAAAATATAAGGGTTATTGCTCTGACATAACAAGAACAATTTATGTTGGAAAGCCAAGCAAAAAAGAACAACAAATTTACAATACGCTTCTCAATATACAAAAAAATACAATCAATCAAATAATCCAAAACAAAAAATGCCCTGAGCTTTATAATTTTGTTAATGAAAGCCTAGGCAAATATAAAAAGTACTTTACTCACGGCTTAGGGCATGGAGTTGGAGTTGAAATACACGAGATGCCAAATTTGACGTTGAATTCCAGAGATAAAATAAAAAATAACATGATTTTTACAATCGAGCCCGGCATTTATTTTCCAAGAAAATTTGGCATAAGGATTGAAGACACAATATTATTCAAAAACAGGCCAATACAATTAACAAAAACATCAAAAGATTTAATAATTATTTAAGTTTTCTTTAAAAAATGAAGTATAATAAAAGTGCCTTTAGTTCTGCAGTTGTAGATTATAAAAAACAAGTCAGGAATACAAAAGGCAAAAATTTCTTTATAATTTTTGACATAAAAAACAAAGACGCATTTTATTCTATTGCCCCTTTATCAAAGGTACTGCATGAATCAGGCTCAGATGTTAGCTGCATTGGCATAAATAAGAAATCAGAAGCGCTTGAAGCAGTCAAGGATGTCTGGCAAATTTTTTGGGATTATGAGAAAGGAATAAGAAATGAAAAAACAAAAGTGTTAATGGATTTTATTGGAGAAGTTGACAAAAAAGCCAAAGGAGAGTTTAAAAAAATATTCAAAAAGCCAGATTTTATTTTGGAAGCTGAAGAAAATGGATTTGATGGCCCTTTTGAATTAATTTTTCATACTGAATGGTTTAAGGAACACAGAATGAAAGAGTTGATGCAGACATCAGAAATACTTTGGCGGGATGTTTACGCTTTAAAAAAAGGCGAAAGAATTGGCATAGGATTTGCGCTGATACCTACCCAAAAATTAATTGGACACCCTCTTGAGGATTATCTGGATTCTTACTCAATAATCTGGGCTATGGCTCGAACAGCAGCTAAAACTGCAGAGCCGATAATGGGCGCTTTCACTTATAGAGCATCAATGCTTGAAAAAAGCGAGAGAGTTTCTGAACTAAGAGCTACACTTCTTGGGTGCGAATTAGACAAGGAGATAGGAGAAGAGCCATTCAGTAAATATAAAAAATTATCAAGATTGTTAAATCTTAATAGAATAAAACCAATAGATCTGTCTTTTTCCATAAGCGCAAAGGGCTATCCAGGCAAGCACCTGTTTGGAGAAGTAATTGGATACCCCTCTCTTAATAAAAAAACAAGATGGCAAACTCCTGGACAGATGATTTACAAGCTTGATTTCTACCCACAGACAAAATATGAAGACAGGGATCCAATTGCAAGGGTTGCTTTTACAGAAACAATTCCTATAGACATTTTCATCGAGACAAATTTGGTTGACTGGGCAGATATAAGGGGAAGAAATCAAAGATTGAAAGACAAGATGGATAAATGTGATGTAATTTATGTTGAAGGAAAGCTTGATGAAAAATACGTAACAAAGCTTGAAGTCGGCTTGGTAAAAGAAGATGGCTCGAGAAGATGGGTAAGGCGCTCTGATACTGATGTAAGGGAGAAAATAAACAAAACATATTTGCAGATGACTGGAATAAAAGCAGGCAATATGGGCAATATTCCAGGCGGAGAGGCTTTTGTAACACCAGAATACATGAAAGGTATTTTTGTGGGAGATGTAGTTGTTCATGTTGACCAAAGCTATAAATTGAACGAAAAAAATCCCCTTGTTGTGAAATGCTATGGTGATTCCTACAAAATCATAGAAGGCCCAAAGGATATCATGGAAAAAATAAGCAAGAGAAAAACAGAAGCAATGAAACTATTGCTGGAATCAGAGAAAAACAAGAGCCTGCCAAAGGAAATAATTGAATTGAAAAAGAAAAATTTTGAAAGGATAGGGGAGTTTGCAATCAACACAAACCCGAAAGCAAGATTATGCGAATACCTCATTGTTAATGAGAAAATAGCAAAAATGATGCACATTGCTCTGGGTTCAGGATTTGAGCCTGACAGAAGCACTGAATATCACATGGATATTGTCTTTAATGCCCCAAGGCAAAAGCTTGATGTTTATGGCATTGATAAAAATGGAAATAAGCATTGGATTTTGAAGAATGGAGAATTTGCAGCATAAAATGTCCCTTGAAAACTCCGCTAAAATAATTCTTAAAGACTGCATGGCTTTAAAGAATAATGAAAGCTGCCTTGTTGTCACAGATTCTAAATTAAAACCAATTGGAAATATTATCTATAAAACTGCATTAAAAATTTCTAAAAATTCAAAATTAATATTTACAAATATACCAAAAACCCATGGAGCAGAGCCTCCTGCAGATATTGCGAAAGAAATGCTAAAATATAATGTTGTGTTGCTTGCAACAGCAAAATCATTAAGCCATACAAAATCAAGGGAAAATGCCAGCAAAAAGGGAGCAAGGATTGCAAGCATGCCTAGCATTACAATTGATATGATGAAGAGGGCATTAAATGTCAATTTTTATAAAATTAAGGAATTAAATAAAAAATTAATATCAAAATTAAAAGGAAAAAATAATATAAGAATAATAACAAAAAAAGGAACTGATGCTGAATTTTATCTCAAAGGAAGAAAATGGGTGAGCGACGATGGAATTTACACTAAAAAAAGAACTTTTGGCAATCTTCCTGCGGGGGAAATTTTCATTGCGCCTTTGGAATATAAGACGAATGGCGTTATAATATCCGACGCCAATATAGACAAAAACAGAAGGATTGAAAACATCAAAATAGAAATTAAAGATGGATTTATATCTAAAATAGAAGGAGGAAGAATCTCAAATAAATTTAAAAAATTATTAAAATATAAATTATATAAAAATGTTGCTGAGTTGGGCATAGGAACAAATTATAAGGCAAAAATAACGGGAAATATTTTGGAAGACGAGAAGGTAAGTGGAACTTGCCATATTGCTTTCGGCAACAACAAGCATTTTGGCGGCAAAGTTGATGTCCCGTTTCATAGGGATTTTGTGATTAAAAATCCGACAATTTATGCTGATGATGTTCTGATAATGAAATACGGAAGATTTAATTTCTAAACCCAAAACCTTTTATATACCTTAAATTCTCTTAAAAACATGCCTGCAAAAGAAGCAAAATCAAAAAACATAATTGACAGCATAATGTACAGCTATTCCACTTCCTCTAATCAATTCGAGGAGGAAAACAGGCTCTTAAGGGAGACAATTAACAGGCTTAGGGAAGAAGTTGATAGATTCAAGGCATCGCCTTTAATGGTTTGTGAAATTCGCGAAATATTCGGAAACACATCCATTATTAGAATTCCCAATGGCAATCAGTTTCTTGTCAATATGTCAAATGAGTGTGAAAAACTTAAATCTGGCGATTTGGTTTTGGTGGAGCAAAAAAATCTTACTGTAATAAAAAAAATTCCGATAACAAGGCGTTTTAATGTTGAGAAATTTGTCATTGTTGAAAAGCCTACGCTTTCTTGGGAAGAAATTGGAGGGTTAAGCCAGCAAATACAGGAAATAAAGGAAGTTGTGGAATTGCCGTTAAAAAAACCGGAACTGTTCAAGAAAATTGGCATTACTCCGCCAAAAGGAGTTCTGCTTTACGGCGAGCCGGGAACAGGAAAGACCCTGCTTGCAAAAGGGGTTGCATCCTCAACAAACTCAACCTTTATAGAGATTGTCGGCTCTGAGCTTGTGCAGAAATTCATTGGCGAGGGTGCAAAGCTTGTCAAGGAGATTTTTGAGTTTGCAAGAAAGAAAGCGCCTGCAATTGTTTTTATTGATGAATTAGACGCATTGGCTGCAAAAAGAATGGAGGTTGGAACTTCTGGCGAGAGGGAGGTTAATAGAACATTCATGCAATTACTGGCGGAAGTTGATGGCTTTAAGCCATTGGATAATGTAAAGATTATTGGTGCAACAAACAGGAAAGACATACTAGATCCTGCAATTATAAGGCCTGGAAGGTTGGACAGGCTGATATATATACCAATTCCAAATAAAGAAGCAAAGCTTGAAATATTCAAAATCCATTCAAAAAACATGAGCTTTGACAAGAATATTAATGTTGAATCATTGACAAGCAGGATGGAGGGATTTAGCGGTGCTGAAATAAAAGCAGCTTGCACAGAAGCAGGCTATTTTGCAATAAGGAATAATAGGACATATGTTACAAGAGAAGATTTCCTGAAGGCAATAGACAAGGTTAAGCAGGAAGAAAAGATGGAAGGAGAGGATTATTTGGGAATGTTTGGATGAAAATTAAAATTAACCTGCAATTACTCTATAAGCTGTTCCTAAAAATGCAGAAGCTGCAACTTGTTGTTGCACATTCTGAATATAATTTGTAGTTAAGTAATGTGGTATAACATTATATTTAAAAATTCTTTTAGTGAGTTTTGACCACTCATTTTTTTCAGGAACTTTATCATCAAGTATTTCTGTTGTCTTTAAATAAACTGGATTATAAATCATTCCCATAAAACCAGGATTATAAGCTAAAGCTCTTCCTACTTTCCCATAAATAGTCTTATTTGGTATTTCATTTATTATATTTTGATAGAAAAGTTTAGCCAAATTGCCTAGAATTATTCCTTTTAATCCCTCTTTATAGAGATGACTCCATTTAGTTTTGACATCTTTTTTCAAATCTAAAAGAACTCTGCCTAGCATCATAGCGCTAGCAGTTACAGGTCCTGCTAAACCACTAACAGCATAACTCGCTAAGCCAGCAGATGTTAAAATTGAATAATTAAAGGTTGTTTTAACACAATTAAATGTAGTAGTAGCTACTTTTTTGATATAATCTGCTATTCCATCTAGAGTTCTTGTATTACCTATGCTAGGTTTCACTAAATCGTCTATAGTTGTAGCTGTCATTTTAATTACTTTTTAGTAATAATATCTAAATAAAACTTTTCATTATTTTTTTTGTCAAAACCGATAAATTTAAATTATATAATAGAAATTGACAAATATAATGGTCAAAATTGAAAAAGTTGAAGAAAAATTTGCACAACTTGATGTTAAAGATAAAAAAATTCTATATGAATTAGATATTAATGCAAGACAAAGTGCTTCAGAAATCGGCAAAAAAGTTGGATTAAGTAAACAAGTTGTTACTTATAGAATTAATAAGTTAATTGAAACTGGGGTTATTCAAAAATTCTATGCAGTTTATAACACATCAAAACTAGGCTTTACAACATATAAAATATTTTTAAGATTACAAAATGTTGATTTACAAAAGCAAAATGAAATTATCGAGTATATCAAAAATCATCAAAATGTTCAATTCTTTATTAGCTGTGATGGAATGTTTGATTTAGTTTTTAATGTTTTAGCAAAAACCGCTTCTGGACTATACGACATATTAAAGGAATTGGAAAATAATTACGGAAATTATATAGCTGAAAGAGAACTAATAATTATGGTTTTTTCTTCCTTCTTTTTTAGAGATTACTTAATTGACAAATCTTCTGAGCAAATAAGAAAACCAATGTATTTTGGTTCAAAACCTGAAGCAATAGAGCTAGATGAAATTAATAAAAAAATATTACATTACTTGGGTATAGGTGCAAGAATGTCTATAGTTGAAATAGCGAATAAGATTGGAATAAGCCCAGATACTATAGCAATTAGAATTAAAAAACTAGAAAAAGCACAAATCATACATAACTATATTTTATTACCTAATTTTTCCTTGCTAAATCAAACTTCATATAAGATATTATTTTCACTGCATAATCTAAATGAACAAAGAGAAAAATCTTTATTTCAATATTGCAGAGCACAACCAAATATTTGGTTTCATTCAAAATCACTAGGCAGATGGAATTTAGAAATAAATATGGACGTTGATAATGCTAACCAGTTTAGGCAAATAATGATGGAAATAAAATCCCAATTCTCTGATATAATAAAAGAATACAATACCTTACAAATTTCTAAAGTTCATAAGTTTAATTTCTATCCTTTTAAGATTTGAAGTGGCACACGCTCGGCAGTTACTTTCGCATATCATCAGCTTACGCTTCAGTGGGTGTTCACTATCTCATCGCGCGTGCCTATACAACTAAGGAACGTAGATTTTTAAGGGTTTCTAATAAACCTCAAAATCAACACAAACTCTGTAAAAACCAGGCGAATACTGCCCGCATTTCATAGTCTTTAAAATTTTAAATTGTTTTTTTAGTTTAATGCACGCTTTCTTGGCTTTTTCTTCCGCCTTATAAAATTCATTTTCGTGTTCAAAATCATAAAAATGGACAATTCCTTTATTTTTTATGTGCCTTAATGCCAAATCCAGAAAATCTTCTCCTCCTTTCGGCAGAGGCATAAGAATTCTGTCAAATTTTTTATCAATTTTCGGCATCATTCTTCTAACATCTCCTAAAAATGACTTTATTTTATTTTCCAGCTTGTTTTTTTTTATATTTTCCAATGCGTATTTATGTGCTCTTGGATTTATTTCAATCCCATAAACTTCCTTGCATTTTGTGTTTTTTGCAATAACTAAGCAATAAACTCCTGAACCCGAAAACATAACCAAAATAGATTCATTCGGCTTTATCAAATCAGCAACCCTTTTCCTTTCGCTTGACATTCTGGGAGAAAAATAGACTTTTTCAACATCCAATTTCAATAAAACATTATTCTCTTTGTGAATTGTCTCTTTTTTCTTTTCGCCTGCAATTACTTTTAGTTTAGGTGTCCTGAATTTTCCAGAATACTTTTTTGTTTTTTTAAGAACAGTTTTAATATGATGGTAATTTTTTAATATTGTTTCTCCAATCAACTTTTCTTTTTTTATTAGTTCTTTTGGAAAATCTGAGAATATCATTATGTCGCCCACTACATCAAAAGAGGTCGGAACTAACTCCAGCTCTTTAGCGTTTAATTTATTTTTTAAATAATGTTTTAGATTTTTTTTCATATCAACTAAAAAAATCTCGTAATCCTTTTTGATTTTTTCTTTGCCTTTCTTTTATCAAGCCTTCAATCTGAGATTTTACCCTTTCTTCTGAGAAATCATGCTTGTCAACGAGAAGTTTTATTATCTTCTCCTCATTGACTTCAGTCCATTTTAAGTCATAATGCTTATTCACAGGAATGGTTTTTATCAGATTAAAAACTTCTTTCCAGGAAAAATCGAAAAAATCATTCCATTTCACTTCGTTAAACAATGATTCAAAATTTATTCCATGCTCTCTAACTAATTTCAAGGCAGTTTTAGGGCCAATTCCCTTTATCCCTCCAATGTTGTAGTCAGTTCCAATCAGCATAGCCAGGGCAATCAGCTGCTCTTGGCTTATTCCAAGATGCTTCAAGTTGTCTTCCAAAACTATCAAGTCAGGATTTATTGCCTCAAAGCTTAATTTATTCACTCTTTTCTTTTTGCCTGCCATATTCACATTTCTCACTATTCTTGTAGCTTCAAAAAGCAAGGCATCGGCATCATTTGTTGCAATTGCAAATGCCTCTTCGTTCTTTACAATCAAGGATGCTTGGGCTTCTGCTTCAGAAGGCGCGTCTATCACAGGCAGTCCAAATGCTTCCACTAATTTTTTTGCCTCTTCAATCATCTCGTCTGTCAGCCTTGAAGTCCTTGCAGCGTATTTCTTCATCAGCTCTTCGTCGGCCAAAAACGCGCCGACAAGCGCCTTTACCT
>CAYIKX010000032.1:0-9806 GCA_964364025.1 uncultured Methanosarcinales archaeon | reverse complement strand
ATCCTTGCAAAAGTTCCAAGTATAATTCTTCTTTTTGCTTCGTCTCCAAAATTGTTGCTTCTTACTTTTGTAAAATATTCATTAAAGCTGCCTTCAAGCTTTTCTGCTATGCCATATCTCATTCCACAATATTTTGCAAGATTTGTCGAAGCTTCAGAAGTAGCTATCATGTAGTATGTTGCTAAGCCATATTTTATTGCCAATTCCATAGAAATTTCTTCGACTTTTGCTCCTTCTTCTTTAAACTCTTCTATTCCATTATAAACATTCTTCTCCACTTCTCTTTCAACACCCTCGGCAAAAGCTTCTTTTATTATTCCAATTTTCATTCCTTTGATTGATTTTTTTAAATATTTTTCATAATTTTCATTCTTTACATTTAATGAAGTGCTGTCATTTGCGTCATGCCCTGCAATTACTTCCTGCAGCAGAGCAGTTTCATAGCATGTTTTTCCTATAGGGCCTATTTTATCCAAGCTATTTCCAAAATCAATAAGCCCGTATCTTGAATTTCTTCCATAAGTAGGGCACAATCCAAAAACATCGCAAAATGAAGCGGGCTCCGCTATACTTCCGCCTGTGCTTTCACCTAAAGCAATATGCGGGAAAGAAACTTTTTTTGTAATACCTGCAGCTCCACCACTTGAACCCCCACAGCTTCTCTCCTTATCGATAGGATTTTTAGGAACTTTAAAATCAACTCCGACATTCACAGAAAAGCTTCCAAATCCGAATTCATCCTGGGAAGTTTTTCCAATTATTATTCCTCCTTCCTTTATTATTTTCTCAATAACAGTTGCATTGAACAAAGGCCTGTAGCCCCTTAGAATTCTTGAGCCTGCAGTGCTTTCAACATCTTTAACACAAATAGAATCCTTAACTGAAATAGCAACTCCCAATAATCTCTTGTTTTTGATATTTTTATCCTTGTTTTTAACGAGCTTTTTAATTTGCTTTGCTTGCTCTAATGCCAGCACTTCAGATATTGTATTGAAATAATCATACTCTTTATTTATCTCCTTGCACTCTTCTATCACCTTTTCTGTATGCCCAACTATGTCAATTTCATTTTTCCTGACTTTTTCTATAAATTCTCTTATTTCCATTCAAACAGCCCTTGGCCCCTTGAAGTAGCCGTCTTTCTTGTGCTCTGTCAAGGACAAAGCATCATCTTGAGAAAGGCACTCTTCTTCCTTATCCTCTCTAATTACATTTTTCAATTCAACAGGCTGGAAGCTTGGTTTTACACCATCTGTATTTACTTCCTGCAATTGCGAAAAGAATTCTAAAGCTTCTTTTAGCTGAGGCAGAAATTTCCTTATCTCATCTTCTGTTAGCTTTAATCTTGCGACTTCAGCAACGTGCTCCAAAAGCTTTTTGTCTATTTCCATTTTATAAGGAGTTTAGGACAGAGTTTATATAATTTATAAATTAAAGAAATAACTAGCTTATTAATTCCCTTCTCCTTATCTTTGAAACCAGTCTTTCCAAAGTGTCGATCTTTCTCATTAATTCTAATTTTTCCTTGTCCATTTCAAGCAAATGCCTTGCAAACTTTGTCAGTTCAAAGTCCTCTTTTTTTATGTTTTTGCTGATTTCAATGAATTTTGTGATTTCCTCATTTGTTAAATTCAGTCTTGAGGCAATCCCGCCCACTTTTCTTCTTAGTTCATTGTAATCATCAATATCTTTTTTTAAAGCCTCTCGGTTTATCTCCAAATCCTTTTGCAATTCTTCTTCAAATTTCTCAAGTATTTTTCTTTGCAATTGCCCTTTTAATAATTTAAATTCATATAGCTCTTTTCCAAAATCATCCCTCAAATTATGTATTACTGACAAATCCTCCTTGAAATTTTTCAGGAATTCCTGTTGTGTTTTGTTATTTTCATTTAATTCTTTTTTCAGCGATTCCAATTCATTCTTCAGTTCAGAAATAGTTTTATTGTTATCCTGGACATTCCTGTTTATTTCATCAAGGTTCTCTTTTACATTCATAAGCTCTTTTATTTTTGTCAGCATAAAAAGAATTGTTTTGGGATTGTTTTTAAATTTTTCTTATTTTGTTGCTACATTGTTCCAAAGATATTTGTGATATGCCCCATAGTTTTCAGCAATTTCCTTACTCTCGATAACAAATGCAAAAAAATCTTCAGTGAAAAGAAAATTTACAACCTTATTGCCGAAAATGCCTACCACAGCAGGATTTCCGCTGAATTCTTTAGGCAAAAATCTTACCTCTTCAAGAGGCATAATCTCGATTTTGTTTCTCATTTCAAATCTTAGGATGTTATACCATTTTACCTTGAGCTTTATTCTTCTCCTATTCCAGCTTGCAAAGAAATGAGGCAGCATTTTCGGCACATATCTTCCAGAGCCAATCCATCTAACGTCTCTGTAATTGAGCATGTCTTCCCACACTGCTTTAATTCCTTCTTTTCCCCTAAAAATCTCAGCATTTATATCAGGTTTCTTGAAATTGAATTTTTGAAGAATCTCTGGAATAAATTTTTCAACTTCAGTTCTTGTTTCGTCTAATTCGTGCTTTTTCTCCTCTATATAGCCGATTATCTTGTTGGGATGGCTTATGTTGAATACTCTTCTTTTATTCTCTGTAACATAAGAAACCAGCCCTCTTTCTATGAGCTTGTTTAGGATATCATAAATATTTCTCCGCTCTATTCCTGTTTTCTCATGTATCTGGTTTATTGAAGATTTTCCCAAGTTGAGAACTGCATCATATACCCTTATCTCGCCTTCAGAAAGCCCGACTTTCCTCAATGATTCCAGCAACATGACGAATGTTTTGATATAACCCTTTATAAATTTTATGGTGTCGTTACAATACCACAAAGATATAAATATAAGGGCACTTTGTTGTTATTCAATAGTAACAATAATTTAAGATAATAAAAGGTTGAGGGGGTAAGTAAAATGGAATATGAGTTAATATTTGAAGAAACAGTTGAAGGGAGAAGGTACTATATAGCAAACTTAGCGTCTACTGAGCAAGATAGGAGATTATTGATACAACATGCACCTAAGGCGGGACTAAGACTAGTTCATGAAATCCATAAACCAGATCTTTCCAAATTATCTGTTATAGATGATTTTGTTCAGAGAGCAAATGAGACTGGAAGATTTGATTCAAAGAAATTACGAGAATTGCTAAAGTGAACTAGTTTTATTTGTGGGAGATAAAAATGAATGACAAAATAGAACTGCGAAGAAAAGAATTGGAAATTATAGCAAATGAATCCTTAGAAGGAATGGATGAAGCTGGAAGAAAGGAATGTGAAACAATTCAAAGATCACTTAAGGAATCGGAGTATGGACGAAAACCTGCAGAGATTGAACATTTTTTATCTAAAGTACTTAATCCTCGTGACATAATGAGAGATGCTCTAAGAAATGCAGTCGCGGGTAATATTTATCCTCACAGCGAGAGTGTTGATCTATATATGAAAACTGCTAATAATTTGATGTATATGGCAAATATATATTTAGGAATTTTTGGAAGAATTTCGGTTGAACCATTTCCAGGCGGATTTAGAAGTGAATCAGTAAAAATTCAATTTAGACCTAAATAATTAAAATGCCACACAAGAAAAGAAAATATTACGTCGTAGGAGCGGCACATGGACCTCGCATTGAAGAGACTAAGTTGTATTATGGGTATGTTGAAGCAGAAAATACAAAGCAGCTAGTCCATGACGAATTAAATAATGGTCCCTATTTTGGGCATGTTCGAATTGAAGTTTTTAATACTGAAGAAGATTACAGAAATAGACGTGTCCCATTAACAGTTTGGGATAACATACCTCTTCTTTCTATTATTGTTGGAAATCCAAGCGCTCGCAGTAGGTTTGAACAATTTTTTGTAAGTCCGCTTCCTGTAAGCATTGATGATAAAGTAAAATAAAATTTTGAAATTACCGCAATTCTCTAAAAAATGAATAGTTCATATGAAGATGCAAAAAGGAAACTAGAATCTATTCTAAATAGAGAATGGGCTTTAAGAGATTCTGCTCTTGATGAATTTCTAATGCAAGTATTTGAAAGAAATCCTAAGTACATGGGCAAGTTAGTTTTAGGGGATTTAGATCATGTGTTTGTATATAGACGAATTTCTTAACAAATACCTCCTCAATTTCTCCACAGCCATTCTCCTGAACTTTTTGGCTTCTTCAACGTTTTTAATTTCTCCATAAGTCTTACTGCTTCCCTCTGAAATAAAAATCGGATCATGCCCAAAGCCAAAACTGCCTCTTATGCTTTCTGCAACTTTTCCTTTCTCTTCTCCCAGAAAACTTATAGGCTTTTTATTTGGCTCACAGTAAGCGACAGCGCTTCTGTAAACACAATTTCTATTTTTTATTCCTTTCATCAACTTCAAAATTCCTTGTAATCCAATTCTTTTATGTATATAAGCAGAGCAAGTTCCTGGAAAATCATTCAAAGCCTTGATAAACAATCCAGAATCCTCAACAACAACATTCTTTTTTAATTTATTAGCCAGCATTTCTGCAGCTTGCTTTGCAATTTCTTCAGGATTATCGCTTCTCATCTCAGGATAAGAAATTTTTATGTGATTAACTTTGATTTGTGGTTCTAAAATTTGCTTAAATTCTTTGACTTTGCCTAAATTGCTAGTGACAAAATTTATTATCATCTAGAAAACTCCCCAACTACAGGATTAACAACCCTAGCCAAATCCTTTGCTTTCATCTTTATGCTTTTTGTGTGCTGTCCTGCATTGAATGCAACAATATCATTCTCAACAACCGATTTGTCAAAATAAACTTTCAATCCAAACAGATTGCCAAATGGTGGCACGCTTCCAATATTGCAGCCAGTGACTTGTCTTACTTCTTTTGCATTAGCTAGTTCAATTTTCTTAAACAAAGTTAATTTTTGTAATTTTAGAATATCTAGTTCTTTTGCGCCTGAAACAACTGCTTGTATATAACCCTCTTCTGTTTTGCAAATCAAAGCCTTGCATCCCTGCTTTAATTCTGTACCTCTTACTTCAGCAGCTTCTTTGCTTGTAAAGACAGGCTTATGCTCCAATACTTCATATTCAATCTTTTCCCTGTTCAAGACATCCCTTATCTTGCCAAACACAACATTTACAGTTTCTTTCACAAAATCCAGTTTAATATGTAATTCTGCCAGCTGCTTTTCAGAAACTTCGCTTGGGCTTCCATCCATAGGATTTTCTGCTGCTTTATTTTTGGGAAAAGCAATAACCTCTCTTATATCATGAATTCCCTGCATCAACGAGGCTAATCTGTCAAAACCCAAGCCAAAGCCCGCATGGCTAGGCGCGCCATATTTGTACGCCTCAAGCAAAAAGCCAAACCTTTCCTTTATCTGCTCTTTTGGCATTCCAGTAACTTTGAATGTTTTTTCCTGCAATTCAGGAATTGTGTTTCGCACAGATCCGGAAAAAAGCTCGCTGCCATTCATTACGAAATCATATTGGTATGAGATTACTTTTCCAGGAGATTTATCCAGATTATCCCAGAACTCCTCTTTTGGCATGGTAAAAGGATTATGCCCAAAATCCCATTTCTGCTCGTCTTCATTCCATTCAAACATCGGGAAATCAGTAACAAAGCAAAATCCAAAATCATCTTTTTTAACCAAGCCCAATTCATTTCCAAGCTTTAATCTTATTTTTGACAGGACATCATTTACAATTTTTGAATTGTCTGCTGCAAAAAGCAATAAGTCTCCGGATTTTGCGTGTGTTTTTTCCAGCAGTTTCTTCTGAATTTTTTCCGGGAAAAATTTTACAATATTGCTTTCCAGCCCCTTTTTTGTTGATTTCATCCATGCAAGCCCTTGAGCGCCATTCTGCTTCGCAAATTCTATCAGCTCGTCAATTTGGTTTCTGCTTAACTTTTCTCCGCAATTCTCTGCATTCAATGTCTTTACTATACCTTCCTTCTTGATAACATCCAAAAATACCTTGAACTCAGATTCCTTTGCAATTTGGGTTATAGTGCAGCATTCCATCCCAAACCTTATATCCGGCTTGTCTGTGCAGTATTTTTCCATCGCTTCATGATAAGTAAATCTTTTGAAAGGAATTTTAACATCTCTGTTTAGCATTTTCCTGAAAACATGCTTTATCATGCCTTCTGTAAGGTGGAATATATCGTCAGCATCAGCGAAAGACATCTCAACATCAACTTGGGTATGTTCAGGCTGCCTGTCTGCCCTCAAGTCTTCATCTCTTAGGCATCTTGCAAACTGGTAGTATCTGTCAAATCCTGCAATCATTAAAATCTGCTTGTAAATCTGGGGGCTTTGAGGCAAAGAATAAAATTTTCCTTGATGAATCCTGCTTGGCACCAAATAATCTCTGGCGCCTTCAGGAGTGCTTTTGATAAGCATTGGCGTTTCAACTTCAATAAAATCAAGGCTTTTAAAATATTCCCTGATTGCATTTGCAAGCTGATGCCTGAACATAAGCTGCTTTTGCATTTTGGGCCTTCTTAAGTCAAGATATCTGTGCTTTAGCCTCACTTCTTCAGATGCCTCAACCCTGTCGTCAATTTCCAGCAGAGGAGTTTGCGCTTTGTTTATGCTTAGGATCTTATCCACAAGAACTTCAATCTTGCCAGTTACAAGCTTTTCATTTTCCATTCCTTTTGGCCTTTTTCTTACAGAACCTTCAACTATTATCACATCTTCTCTTCCAAGCCTTTCAGCTATTTTGTGGGATTCGATGTTGTGGGAAGGATCAAAGACTACTTGTGTTATGCCGTATCTGTCTCTTAAGTCTATAAAAATAACCCCGCCATGGTCTCTGCTGGAAGTGCACCACCCAGCCAAAATCACTTTCTTGTTTATGTCTTTGTCTGTAAGTTCGCCGCAGGTATGCGTTCTTTTCATAGAATTACTGAATTGAATAATGTTATTTAAATGTTATTGTTAGACTTGTTTAATGCCTTCCCTTCATAGAAATGTCGTACATCACTTCTTCCAGCTTCTTCAGATTCCATTTTATTGAGTCAGCTTTCTTCCTCAGCTCGCCATTCCTCAAATGCAATTTCAGGAATTCGCCATAAATGTCATGCACCAGTTCCTTGATATGGGTTGCTTCGTCAAATCTTTTATGAATTACATCGTAAATTGCTTTCCTGACCAATTCTCCTGTCAAGTCACAAAGCCCGCTTAAATAATTCTCAGCACTAACTCCGAGGCTTGTTCTTGTTGGTATTTTCTTATTTTTTACGAATTCATAGAAAGCCATCGCTTCAACATATTCCTGAAAAGCGACAGAATTTATGTTAGTGTCGGCTATTATGTTTATTTTTTTTAATTTTTTAACCTTGTCTTTTATTTTTTTAATTGAGGCTTTTGCTTCCTGCATGTCATTCCTTTGCGCAGCATAGATTATCTGCTTTGAAATGCTTATTATTTCCCTTGACAGCTGTATTACTTCCTCTCTTTTCATGTCCAAGCTGTGCATCTCTTCCCTTATCTTCCTAAATTCATTTTTATTCAGCATATTTTTTAAATAAGCGCTTTTGTTTATAAGGTTTTTGATAATAGTTTTATGCTCTTTTTACTTATAAAACTAAATGCAGCTTAAGAATTTCTATTTGTAAATCATAGCCAAAACTATGATGATGGCAGCTATAATTACAAATAGGACCATAAAAATAGTTTCGTCCCTTATTTTTAATCACCCAGATTAATTTTAACAATGATTTAAGTGTTCTTTTTGATTAAATATGAGCAAGAATTTAAATTTTTGCACTAAGCAATAATTTTAAAACAATTTGAAAATTAATGTGCCTAATCCCAATTTTAAAAACCAAAAAGTTTAAATACCAATATAAGCCTTAAAAACTTCATGGCTACTCCTTTTAGGCAGGTAATAGTATTTTTTGAAAGCATTGGCTTATTTGATGTTGTATTGCCTTTCCTGCTTGTTTTCACGATTGTTTTTGCCATACTTGAAAAGACAAAGGTTCTCGGTACAGAGGAGATCGAGGGTAAAAAATATACAAAAAAGAACCTGAATGCAATTGCTTCATTTGTTATAGCATTTTTGGTTATTGCTGCAAAGGAGATAGTGGCAATTATTAACGAGACTGTTGCTAAAGCAGTCGTAGTGCTGTTTTTCAGCGTGCTTTTCCTGCTTCTCGTCGGCTCATTTCATAAGGAGGAGAAAGAGCCGATATACCTGCAGGGAGGCTGGAAAGTTGCATTTATGGTTATAGTGTTCATAGCCATAGTCGGCATTTTTCTTGATTCGATAAAGACAAGCGATGGAAGAACATGGCTGCAGCGTTTATCTGATTTTACAGGCTCTGGCAACGACACTTTAGCAGGCTCAATTGTTTTATTGGCAATTATAGTGTTATTCATAGTTTATGCTGTAAAAGAGCCTTCAAAATCAAGTTCAGGCTCTGAACATCACTAGGATTTTCATAAAATTTATATAGTAATAACAAAATAAGCAGAATCTTGCTTAAAGAGGTATAGACAAAAGTTACTTTTGTCTGACCTCTTCGTATTAACTCAGAGGTGTTGTAAAAAATGGTTAGTCAAGCTTTTAGATTTGAAGGACTTGCTAGAATCCTGGATACATACGGGCTGACAGACGTATTGCTTCCATTCTTATTGATTTTTGTTATTGTTTATGCAATATTCCAAAAAACAAGGATTTTAGGGGAATCAAAAAAAAACCTTAATATTGTCGTAGCAGTAGTCGTCAGTTTGCTTGTCGTTGTGCCTCATGCTACTGGAAGGTTTCCTGCTAATGCAGATCCCGTGCTTATTATAAATGAAGCATTGCCGCAAATCTCGGTTGTGCTTGTCGCCATAATATTCTTGCTTCTTATGATTGGCGTTTTTGGCCAGGATATGGTATTTTTGGGGGTTACAGCTCCCGGATGGGTTGCGTTCTTTTCATTAGTTGTAATCATTCTGATTTTTGGAGGGGCAGCAGGCTGGTGGTCAGGCTACTTTGGCCAGACTTTAGAGCAGGTTTTTGGCATTGAGGGCATTGCTGTTGCCATAATGCTTCTGGTCTTTGGCATAGTCATTGCGTGGATTACAAGCGAATCAAAGGAAAGGGAAGATAGGGGAACACTCAAGCAGTTAGGAGTAGACTTCAGCAAGCTTTTTGGAGGAGGAAAAGGAGGCCATTAATTTCATCTTACTAATATGGCAACATTCCTAGACGTAACAGGCTTGGAGCATTTCTCAAGCATTTTTGTTTTTCTTTTTGTCTGGATAGTTGTATATGCGACTCTTCTATGGACAAAGCTTCTTGGCCAAAATAATTTTGTCAATATACTTGTTGGCTTGTTAATTGGAATATTTGTATTAATATCGCCATTGGCAACAGATGTTATTGCAAGCACAGCCCCTTTTCTTGCTGTTATTTTTGTCTTTATACTTTTAATAAGCATTGCAGCAAGCATGCTGGGCGGCAATATTGAGTCATTTCCAGCGCTCAAAGGCATATTGCTGGTTTTTATCGTGATAATTGTAATTATAGGGGCTGCTGTTAAAGTAAGGGAAAAAGTAAATGCCCAGGCAGAGACAAAGGACATCTCAAAGACAGTAAACCTTGTATTTAACCCAACTTTTCTTGGCACAGTCCTGGTATTTGCAATAGCTGTTTTCACAATTGCCTTGCTTGCTTCCAGAAGCGCATAATGCACAATTTTGATTGATTTTTTTATTTTTCTATAATTTGAATTATAGTGCTAAGTAAATTCTAAAAGTACCGAAAAGTTTATAAATATCTATATATAATAAAAGATATCTATTATGTGATA
>CAYIKX010000031.1:0-9838 GCA_964364025.1 uncultured Methanosarcinales archaeon | reverse complement strand
TGCTGCTTCTGAATCAAATGCACTGATTAATTGCGGTGTAACTGACTACAAGAATTTGGAACCAGGCCATTTGATTTACATCAAAAACGGGCATGTCGAAGTAAAGAAATATGCCGAAAGCCCGAGAAAAGCGCATTGCATGTTTGAATGGGTTTATTTTGCAAATGTAAGCTCTGTTTTAGACAATCAATCAGTCTATATAACAAGAACTAATCTTGGAAAAGAGCTTGCAAGGCAGGAAACTGGAAAAGTAGATGAAAATTATATTGTTGTTCCTGTTCCAGACACTGCAAAAGCTGCTGGCGATGCAATGGCTTATGAACTGAAAGTTCCATCATCAGAAGGCTTGATTAGAAACAGGTTTGTTGGCAGGACATTTATTGAAGGTACAGGAAGAGAAGACAGAGTTCAAAGCAAATACACTGCATTGAAAGAAATCATGCACAACAAAAAAATCATTCTTGTTGATGACAGCATAGTTAGAGGCTCAACAACAAAGCAGATTGTCAATTACATTAAAAGAGCAGGCGGTGCTAAAGAAGTTCATGTCAGAGTTTCTTGCCCTCCTATCAGAGGACCTTGCTTTTATGGCATTGATATGTCAACTGTTTCTGAGCTGTTAGTCCCAAAATATGAAGGCGAGCCTAAAAAAGGCGAGGTTTCTAAGGAGGTTATCAACAGAATTGCAAAAGACCTTGGCGCTGATTCTTTAAAATACCAGACAATAGCTGGCTTAGTAAGAAGCATTGACAAATCGGCAAAGGATTTATGCATGGCTTGCTTGACCGGAGAATACCCGACACCTTACGGGAAAAAATTATACATGAAGGCTTGGGAAAATTTCAAGAAAGGCGTTAAGGAAAGGACTTATGCATGCTGAATAATAAAAATATTGATTTGATTTAATATTCTAACGGATTATAAATATATACAAAAGATTAGGTTACATGTGACAAACGAAAACTTTAAAAGTCAGTTGTTTTCCATGGTTGAAAAATGACAGGCACTTTTGATCAATTAAGAAATGGAATATTAAATATATTGCGTCTAGATGTACCAACTGCCCCAGAAGTTCCAAGACCTAATTTAGAACAGATTGCCGCAGAAGAGGTGCACCAGTTAGATGCTGGAATTAATGGAAAGGGACTTCAACATTTAGATGTATTTGATGGGCAAGTAAGAGGTACACATATTATTTTCTATACATCTTCATTATTATACTATTTACATCAAGTTGGTGATACTCCAGAAGCTAGAGAAGTGTTTAAAAGAATGCTGGAAGAGGCATTTAAAAGTGGTTCTCAGTACACGAAAATGTATAGTATATTAAACAAATATCTGGATACATTCGTTAGCACAAGACTTGATGGCGATATATCCAGAAGAGCTTATAATGAAATGATTTTTGGCCATATGGTTGATGCGCAACCTATTAAATTATATGCTGGAGGTGGACCTTTCTTCATGCCGAATCCCGATACGCCCAATATTGTCGTTAAACTAAGGATATAAATCGTTTTAATTTCACTCATACTCAATAGTTGCCGGAGGCTTCTGGCTGATGTCATAAAGAACCCTATTAACTCCTCTGACTTCATTTATTATCCTAGTGGATATTTTCTCCAATAATTCCTGCGGCAGTTTTGTCCAGTCTGCTGTCATTGCATCCATACTGGTAACTGCTCGCAAAGAAATGATGTATTCGTAAGTGCGGGCATCGCCCATTACTCCGACTGTTTTTACTGGAATCAAAGCGGCAAATGCCTGCCATGTCTTGCCATAGTAGCCAGAATTTTTCAACTCCTCAATAAAAATATAATCTGCTTCTCTTAAAATCCTCAGCCTTTCTTCTGTAACTTCGCCCAAAATCCTTATAGCCAGCCCAGGGCCTGGAAACGGATGCCTGTTCAGAATTTCCTCTGGAACTTTAAGCGCTTTTCCAAGTTTTCTAACCTCATCTTTATAGAATTCCTTTAATGGTTCTATAACCCTAAGCACCATTTTCTCAGGCAATGTAACATTATGATGCGATTTAATTTTTGAGGCATATTTTGTTGGCTGCGCGCTTTCAATTCTGTCAGGATAAATTGTCCCTTGCCCTAAGAATTTAATATTGCGATGTTTATTTCCTAATTCAACAACCTTATTTTCAAAAACCTCAATAAAAGTATGTCCTATAATTTTTCTTTTTTCTTCCGGGTCTGTAATTCCTTTTAGTTTTTCTAGAAATGTTTGCGACGCATCAACAAAATAGAAATGTTTAAACTTAAGCTTTTTCTCAAAGAAATTTTTAACCTCTTCTGCTTCATTTTTTCTTATCAATCCATGGTCTACAAAAACGCAATATAAGCGATTGCCAATCGCTTTATGAATTAATGTTGCTGCGACTGTGCTGTCTACCCCTCCAGAAGCCCCCATAATTACAGAATTCTTTCCGACAATCTTTTTTATTTCCTTGATTAATCCTTTTGAAAGGTTTTTTATGTGCCAGTCTCTTTTTGCCTTGCAAATATCAAATGCAAAATTTTTCAGGATTTCATTTCCTTTTGGTGTATGGGCGACTTCTGCATGAAACTGGATTCCATATAGCTTCTTTACATTGTTTTCAAAAGCTGCAATCGGGCAAGCATCTGTTGATGCCAGGATTTCAAAATCCTCCGGCAATTTTGCGACTAAATCCCCGTGGCTCATCCAAACCTGCTCTTTTTTTGGCAAGCCCTTAAGCAATTTTCCATTCTTTCTGACTTTTAATTCCTTTTTTCCAAATTCTTTTAATTTTCCTGCTAAAACTTCGCCGCCAACAAGCTTGCCAATCAATTGCAATCCATAGCAGATTCCAAGAACAGGTATGCCTAAATCGAGAATTTTTCTGTCCATTGTTGGGGCATTTTGCTCATAAACACTGGCAGGGCCGCCAGAAAGAATAATGCCGTCCGGCTTTAATTTTCCTATCTCCTTCAAAGAAACATCGCAGGGAAGTATCTCAGAATAAACTCCCAGCTCTCTGATTCTTCTTGCGATAAGATGCACGTACTGAGCGCCGAAATTTAAGACAAGTATCATTTTAAGTGCATATCGTATCCAATTTTCCCTCTTCAATTGCTTTTCTGATTTCCATCGCTATCCTTTCGCCATAGCTTATTGAAAATCCGTACAAGTAACCTGAATATGGCGTAAACAAAGTCCCTGGGCTTCCTGGAATTCGCATGCTGACATCAAAAATTACAATGTCTTCCCTGCCTTCTTCTGCTATAACAGCTCCTTGCAATGCAAACGGCCCAATAATCCCGATATGATGAAATTTTTTTGTTGCAGCAACAAATTTTTCACCCAAATCAAATATTTTTTCAAGCAGCGATTCTTTCGCTGTAACAGCATAATGCCCTGTTTCGATATATTTGGGTTTTATATGCCTCAAAGCCTCTAATTGCTCTGTTGCAGGCAGCCTCAAAATGCCGTCTAGGTTTGTTTGCCTTCTTGTATCTGTTCCCATAAGTTCAAGCTGATCGCTTAATGGACTGTAAAAGAAATTGAGATTTATATGTGCGCCTACGACATATTCTTCAATGACTGCTTTATTTAAGCCTGATTTTTTTATTATTTTTTTATTTAACAATTCGGTTGATTTTTCCCTGTAATCCTTATAGCTTGAGCATAAGAAGAAAGCCCTTTCATAGCCTCTTTTTGCTTCTGCAACTTTGACTATTACTAGTCTATTGATTTTTTTTGGCTCTTTGAAAATTCTTGGTGTCCTTATACAGGCTTTCTCAAGCAAAAAATACTGGTTTTTCGGCACATTTCTTTCTTCTAATTTAACCATGTCTCTTGTGCCATAAATTGGAACTAAAAATTTGTTTTCAATGTCTTTAAAGTTGCAATAAACCCAGAAGTAACGATTGTGAATGAAAATTGTATTTCTTCTTCTTAATTCTTCCTGCACGTTTTTTTTAGTTATATCAGAAAATTTATTTACTATTATTACATCATCAACAAAGCCGATTCCTTCCCTTCTTTTGTAATATTTTGTGTATGTTTTTTCCCTGCCTTTTTCCGCTACAACCAGCGTTTTAAATCCGTGGGAATGGGCGCCTCTGCAGACATCCAAAGCACTATGGCCTCCTAACACGCCTATGGTTATGTTTTTCTTGTCGTAAGTTTCCAATATTTTTGAGATTTGTTTTTGGGTAATCATTTTAACCTAATACTTTCTTCAATCGATTAGTCTTTATCGCATTCTTTATCTCTAAAGCAATTCTTCTTCCTGTTGACATCGGCATATTGTATTTAAGCCAAGTATATGGACTGCCATCAATAAATGGGTTTGTGCCTGCAACAATTCTTGCTGAAATCTCAAATACATAAATCTCTTCTTCTGGAGTTAAGATTGTCTCTAAGCAGAATGGCCCAAATAAGCCAGGCGGGGCTAATTTTTTTGATTCTTTAACAACATCTTCACCCATTTCTATCAATCTGGGCAAAAATGATTCTCTCACCACAACTGGTATGTTGCCTACAATTACATAGCTTGGGTCTATCTTTGGCAAAACAATCTGGTCTCTCGCAGATATTCTTCCCAAAGAATCAACATTGCTTTCATACCTTATATCACATCCCATTATCTCAATTTCATTAGTCAAAGAAGAATAGAAATAATGAATGAATAATGGAACTCCAATGATGTATTCCTGTATTACATATTTTCTTAATTTGTATGGCTTAATTTTTTTATTGAAGTCCTTTTCGTCTTTGGCTAAGAAATAGCCTCTGCCGCCTTCTGCGCCCATAAACTTTACAATTACAAGCCTGTCTATGTCTTTTGGGCTTTTGAACAATACAGGAACTTTAAGCCCGGAATTTACAAGCCACTGCCTTTCCAAATGCCTGTCAGATTCCCATTTCAAAATTCTCTTATTGCCATAATAATTTACCTTGAGTTTTTCAACTTCCTCGTACCCCATATAAGTCACAAAAGAGCCGTGAGGTATTATAATGGCATTCTTTTTTATAAGCTGATTTTGAATCTTGGGAAAGTCTTTGTAAGAATCTATCGTTATTATTTCATCTGCCGCATTAAACATTTTATAAGGCCTTTCAGAGCCCTTTTTGCATACAGCAATGGTTTTAAACCCTTCATCATGCGCTCCTTTGAATACTTGCAATGCAGAATGAGAACCAATTGTTGCTATATTGTATTTGCTGAATTTGTTTTGCGCCATATCATAGGATAGAGGTTGTTGTATATAAATTTTACTACCTTATACAGAGACAAAGAGGTTGTTTTCTATATGGAAAAGAATCTAATTTATCAATGAAAAACTTTATATAAAAATCATCATTCCGCATTTCTTATGGCAAAGCAATCCTATAATCCTTCAAACATTGCAGTCATAGGCATGGAATGGGGTGATGAAGGCAAAGGCAAAATAATTGATTTCCTGGCTGAAAAAGCCGATTTAATAGCAAGATTCAATGGCGGCAACAATGCAGGCCATACAATAGAATTTGATGGCAAAAAGATAGTGCTTCACTTAATTCCTTCCGGCGTGATGTACAAAAATAAATTATTAGTTGTAGGCAGCGGATTAGTAGTTGACCCGAAGATTTTGCTGGCAGAAATAAGACACCTTGAAAAAAACAAGATAAAAATAACTCCTGAAAATTTGGCAATTAGTGAAAACGCGCATGTTATTCTGCCGCATCATATAGAAGAAGATAAGAAGATTGGCGCTTCTATTGGCACAACTGCAAGAGGCATAGGTCCAGCTTACACAGACAAAGCAGCAAGAATTGGCTTGAAAATATATGAATTCATTGATGATATCCTTTTTAAAAAAAGATTTGGCGATGATGAATTTTATCAGGAATACAAAGCTTATGCAGAAACGCTAAAGCCGTATGTAAAAGACACTTCAATCATAATAAATGACGCAATAGATAAAAACCAAAAAGTAATTTTTGAAGGCGCGCAGGGAACTTTGCTTGATGTTGATTTTGGCACTTATCCCTTTGTTACATCCTCAAATGCAACTGCAGGAGGAGTTTGCACAGGCCTCGGCATATCGCCAAAAAAAATTCAAAGCGTATTGGGGGTGTGCAAGGCATACAAGACAAGAGTTGGCTTGGGCCCTTTTCCAACTGAGATAATAGGGGCTTTAGGAGAAAAAATACAAAAAATCGGCAAGGAATTTGGAGCAACAACAGGCAGGCAGAGAAGAGTTGGATGGTTTGATTCCCTGATTGGAAAGTACGCTGTTATGATTAATGGCATTGAGTCAATTGCTCTTACAAAACTTGACGTCTTAACTACAATTGAAAAATTAAGAATTTGCGTTGGTTACAAATACAAAGGCAATATTGTCAAAAATTTTACAACAAACATGAAAATTCTGCAGAACTGCCAGCCTGTTTATGAGGAATTTGACGGCTGGTGGGACGACATTACTAAAGTTAGAACTTATGACAAATTGCCTAATAATGCAAAGAAATACTTAAGAAGAATTGAGGAATTGCTCAAAGTTCCGATTTCAATAATTTCTGTCGGTCCGAAAAGAGAGCAGACGATTGTAGCAAGAAGTGATTTGATTTTTTGAACATGGAAAAAGTCAGTGTTATTATTCCCAATTATAACATGGGGAGATTTCTTCCAAGGGCAGTTAGGAGTGTCTCAAGCCAAAAATACCCAAATATCGAATTAATAATAGCAGATGACGGCTCTCAAGATAATTCTCCTATAATAATTGGAGAATTATGCAGCCTCTCCAGAAATTGGTTTTCCATAGTACCATTAAGGCTTTCGCATGGTGGACTAGCATCGGCAAGGAATACTGCGCTAGAGCATGTGTCTGGAGATTTTGTAACTTTTCTAGATGCTGATGATACGCTGCCTGATGGAAGCTTGGAGTCAAGAGTGGGTTTTCTTCGCGATAATCCACAATTTGATGGCGTCTTTACAGATGCAAATCAAGTCGCAGCAGATGGAAGAGTATATAAGGTTAGAAAGCCCCCTCAAAATGTTTCCAATGAGGAATTAGCACGAATGCTTCTTTCAAAATTAAGATCACCATTAGTTCACACAACTTTTATGCTGAAAAATGGTGCTTTAGAAAAAGCTGGAAACTTTGATGCATCTTATTTGAGAACTGCGGATCATGATTTTGCATTTAGGGTATTGACAAGATGCAACGTGACCTATCTTCCAGTTTCATCCTATAATTATCACACATCAACTCATAGTTTTGGAGAGCGCCTGTCTAACAGGGTAGTTTCTGGTGCAACCAGATTCTTGTTTATTTCGAGCCACACATCTGGATTTGAAAGATTGAAATATACATCAAAGGCAGCTTTGGCAGATTTTGCCAAATTGGTATATGAAATTTTTTCAGGTGCAGTCTATACCAAGCGGTGCTTGGGACAAAATGGAAAGCCGATAGATGTATATAAAGTAACAACTATGATTCCAGAAGCGGATGAGCATTTAGGCAGAGTTTTGGAAAATGGGCTTGATGAATTTGGTAAGCCAACAAATGATGACAGGATCACAAGCTGGGGAAGATTTTTAAGAAGATACTGGCTTGACGAATTGCCACAACTTTATAATGTGCTCAGAAGGGATATGTCATTTGTAGGTATCAGACCAAGAAGGGAAGTTGACTGGGAAAGATTCCCCAAGCAGCATAGGGAGCATTCTTTAAGATACAATCCGGGGCTATTGGGTGTTCCATATGCAAACCCAAACAGGAGAAGCTTTAAAGACCTGATTGAAACTGAGGCACAGTATTTGGCAGAAAGAGATCTGCACCAATATAGGACTCAAGTAAAATATTTTTTACTGATTTGTTATAATATATTTTTTAGAGGAGCAAGAGGCAGGTAAAAAGCCGCAATTCAAATCTTCTCCACACTTAATTTCCCCTTCTCAACCTTAAGAACAAATTTATTTCGCTACAAAAATAACATTTTCCTTATTCCTAAAAGCCCTGTCTCCAGTCACAAACTTCATGTTATTTTCCAATGCAAAAATATATCCAATACAATCAAAGATTGACAAATCCTCTTTCTTGTGGTCAATTCTGTATTTTAATGCTTTGATTAAAATTTCTCTGCTCACTGGCTTGCAAAAATGCGCTAATTTGTTGCACCAATAAATTGCTTTATCTTCTTTTCCGTCCCTATATAAAATAGAGTAATATTCTGCCATTGTTAAATCTGTTATAATAAATTCCTTATTTAGAAATTCCGAAAATTTTGGATTTCCATTTCCTATTTCAGCAAGTGCATATGTGTCTAAGCAGAACATCTTAAATGTATTTACTTTCTTTTCCTCGAATTTCCTTTAATATCTGTTCAGTAGGCTTGCTTAACTTTACTGAGCCAAACAATTCCTTCAAGGGATTTTCTTTTGGTTTGATGTCTATAACAACATCTTGGTTTTCCTTCAACTTAAGTCCTTTTACAACTTCCTTGGGTATGATTACTCCCAAAGAGCTTCCCCATTTCCTTGTTTTGGATATTATCATGTTATTAATTATATTTTAAATATAACTGTTAGATATGAAGTATAACTAATATATAAATGTTTTGTTTTAAAAAGAGAGCAGACGATTGTTGCAAGAAATGAGTTTTTGATTTTAGATTGATTTGCTTGTATATGATACATAATGCTATGTAGGACTTGCTCGTGGTCTTTGCACAAAAATTTTAGTATATGCTTCAAATCGTGCTTCAGCAAAACTGAGTTTTAATTCAAGACTTCCAGCTTCTCCTTCCCGATATGTAAAATAAGGTATGGTATAGCTTTTTCCAATTGCCATTAAATACCTTTCTTCAGGAGAGTCCTCAAACCAAGCTAATCCGTCTAATGGTCCTACTGCACAATTTGATTCAGTGTGGTTAAGCCACCAAACTTTAATATATTTTCCTGATTGGCTCTCTGGTAATTGCATAGACTTTTGTAACCTTGCGCCAATCTCTTGCATTCTTGTGATATCTGTTAATTGTACAAGATATCTTGAAACTGGATGAACTCCATGAAACTCTATGAGTGTATCTAAAGGCAAATCTCTAAGGTCTATTCTATCAGGTGTTTCTGCAGTTTCCCTATCAATATTAGGCGCCCCATATTCTGGAAACTCTATAAATTCGCTCATAAATTAATTTAATAATCAAGTCTTTTTAAATTTTTCTATTTTAACTACTATAAAGTAATTATATAAAAAGGACTTCAAATCTTCTCCACTACCAATTTCCCCTTCTCAACCTTCAAAACAACCTCATCTTTCTCGCCGAATTTAGCTATATCTGTAACAATCTTCGGCAGCAAGATTCTAGAAGCCCTGAAATCGAGATTAGTAATTATCTGTTGAGCAATTTCCCCGCTTAACCCTAAATCCTCAAAAATCTTCAGAGTTGCCTCATCCCTGTCTCTGGCAGAAAATATTTCTGATTTTTCAAAAAGAAACTTTGCAATTTTATCTGCGATGTTTATGCTCGTCGCTTTTGTTATGCCTTGCAGTCCTGGCGATAAATTTGCCTCTATAACTAAGGGTCCTTTAGGGCTTTCAAGCATGTCAACAGCGCATACCTCAGCCCCAATTGAAACAGCCGTATCAATTGCTATTCTTTTTGTATTTTGGTCAAGCACGCAAGATTCCCCTATGCCCCCTGCATGAATATTTGCCCTCATTTCGCCTCTTACAGCCTTTCTTTTCATTGATGCCGCAACTTTATCGCCAATCACAAGAGCCCTTATGTCAACTCCCCCGGTTTCTATGTATTCCTGTATCAAAAACGGCTGCTTTAAGGCTATCAAAGCATCAAGCATTGAAGAAGCAGCTGCATA
>CAYIKX010000030.1:0-10018 GCA_964364025.1 uncultured Methanosarcinales archaeon | reverse complement strand
ATATTTCAGCAGATTATCTCTACTTTAAATCAGGAAGAGAAATAGGAAGATACTTGCTAGAGTTTACAACAGCATTAGAAAGCGATGTTGACGACTCAGCTGGCTCATCATCAACAACTGGCTTGTTCTTGACAGACTACCAGGATGTTGACGTAACGCTATTTGGCAAGAAATTTACAATAGTAACTGCAAAGAGAACAACAACAAATGGTAACGAGTCGGTCTTAACATTAATGGGTGGAGCAGGAAAAGATACCCTAATTGAAAAGCAGACAAAGACCTATACAATCAGCGGAAAAGATTACGAAGTTACTCTAAGCTTCGTTGATGCAGATGAAGCACAGTTTATCATTAACGGACAAACTACAAGGAAGTTGAAAGATGGAGATACAGACAAGCTATCAGATGGCACAACTGTTGGAGTAACAGATGTATTATACCAAGACTATGCTGGTGGTATCCACAGCGCAACATTTTTCATTGGTGCGCAAAAGATGGAGTTGAAGGATACTAACGTTAAGGATGTGGCTTCAACAAATGCACTGAAAGTAGATGACAATACGATTGATGATGCATTAGTAATAATAGAAGGTACTAATGATGGCAGTACATTTAAAATAAACAGGATACATATCAATATGTCTGCTGATGACAATTACTTTGTGCCTGCAGGGGGCAAGCTTAGCGATGCTATAAAGGCTACAGGTACAACTGCAGAGCCAGAGGTATTATTTACGAGCAATTGGGACATTGAATATAGGGGCTTGTCTAAGGAAACAACCGATACTGTTAAGATAAGGACAAGCGGCTCAAGCGAATACAGATTAGAATTTGCAGATGGAGATGGCAAAAAAGTAAGTTTGCCAATTGCAAAGGCACCAAGTGGAGCACAGCTCATGTTTGGTGAACAGGCAGGAAGGGCAGTACAAAACATAGAGAACAGAACAATTAACAAAGATGAATACTTTATTTTATCTGACAGCGGCTCTTCTCGTAAGAAAGGTGAACGGCCAACTTATGCGCTACAATATAAAGGCTCTGATAAAGTAACAAACGATAACCCACTGCTTAAGTTCAAAAACTTGGGTGGAGGGGATATTGAGCAGACATTTAGCAACAAATCAGTATCAACCACAATTGGTCCTGAGGGAGCTGTGCTGACAGAGTTGGCAACATTGAAAGTAGGAGGTTCCGATTTTCTTGTTTGGGCAACCGATGATCTAGGTGCAAACGATTTTGGTATTGCAGTAGACCTTGATGCAAGCGGAGGAGTTAATGCTCAAGGTACAGGTGGACCAGGTGGCAATTATTCAGCACCAATAGTTATTACAACAAAGAGCGGTATGGAAATAAATGTTACAAACTTAACAGGTACAGGAGCTGACACAACAGACATAGTGTTTGTAACATTTAGAATGCCTGATGAAGCAAGAGATGGCTCAGCAAGAGACTCTGCAGAAACATTGCAAGCTACTGTACAGAGATGGAACATTACAGCTGCATCTGCAGAAGTGCAGATGGCTCAAGATACAACAACAGAGACAAATAGAATCAACTTGAGAACGCCAAGTGGCAAAACCAACATTGCATATGGATATGACAGCTATGGTAACTACTACACATATGAAACACCAACTAGTGACCCGCAATTGTTGACAATTGAAGTACCTAATAAGCAGAGAGAAGCACTAGTTTACATAACTGCCAAAGGAGCTTCATTCAGCGAAGTTGGAGCAACAACAACAGAAGCAGTAACAGTCCAAAGAATTGAGGTTGGAGCTGCAAAGCTAGCATCTGAAGTGTCAGATGTAAAGGCGCAAAACACAATCCTTGTAGGAGGACCATGTGCTAACGCAGCAGCTGCAACAGTTATGGGCAACCCAGCAGATTGTACTGCAGGATTTGAGCCAGGAACTGGAAGACTCAAGTTGTTTGAGCACGCAAATGGCAATGTGGCAATGCTAGTAGCAGGATATGCAGCATTAGACACAAGAAATGCAGCGCAGGTTGTTGCTAACTACAAAGATTACAAAGCGCAGTTAAAAGGCACTGAAGTAACGGTTAAGAAAGTGAACAACGTATTGACTGTTGCCGTACCAGCAGTAGCTGCTGCAACAACTACGACAGCTTAAGGGTTAAACCCTTAATTTTTCTTTCTTTTTTATTATGTTCTTTTTCTAGATAGTATAGAAATATGAGTGATAACTTAACACTAGTTTTTGGCGATATATTTTTATACTTGTATGATATTAGATAACTACAATGAGTGAAATAACTTTCCAAAAACAAATATTGAGTAAATTAGAAAATATGGAAAAAAGGATTGATTACATAATGGGATACATTGAAGACTCTAAGCTAAGCGAAGATGACAAAAAAGCGCTAAAGGCAGCTTTGAAAGAAGAGAAAGAGGGAAAACTTCTAAGCAAAAAACAAGTGTTTGGTTAATATGGTTCTTTTTCAGGCAGAATTCTCAAGAAGAGCTGGCAAATACATAAACAAATTAGGCGGTATAATGGGAAAAAGAATTCTTGATAAAATCAACAAGCTAGAGGAAAATCCTTTTCCGCAGGAAGTTGAAAGAGTTGAAGATTTTGAGGGCGAGAAAGTATTTAGGGTTAGAGTTGGAGACCAAAGAATTCTTTACATTGTGAGGTACAATCCGAATAAGCTCATTGTAGTTAAGGTGGATAAGCGCTCAAGAGTTTACGATTGAATTCTCTAAAATGCGTATAATAAAACAAAATTTGCAATATAAAGTTAATCCAACAATTCCCCCAAGAAAATATTATGCTTAGTCCTTTTAATCCTTAACCTGACTTCTGAGCCTACTTCCTTATAGCAATTTGGTACAGAAATTAACCTGTCTTTTGCCACAGCAATCTTTTCATTGCCTATCCTGCCAGGCAATATGATCTCTGCATCTATAACCTGCCCTTTTCTGAATGGTTTTGGCAGCTCTGGCAAATCTACAACATCAAAAGCCTTTTTATCAAAGATAAGCTTAACATCATGCTTTTCCTCAAGCTCTTTCATTTTCCTGTAAAATTCTGCCATAGGCACAGTTTCAACAGGATTCCTTCCAAACCTGTAATTAAGCATATTTTGTATTCCTATAGGAGGGCAATTCTTCCCAGCCCCTATTTCTTCGGCAAATTTGGCAAGTTTTGGCAGCTCTTCATCATTATAGCCAGGCACCCAGACAGGAGCTATTATCAAATCCATTTTTGTCGGGATGTACTTGGCTATTTCAATAACCTTGCTTAAATTGTACGGGTAGCCTGCCAATTTCCGGGTTTTTTCCAAGTTCAAGGCATTAAGCGACAGATTAATCCTTGTCAAGCCGGCATCCGCAAGCTCGTCTACGTATTGCTTGCTTAACAAAGTTCCATTTGTGTCAATCGAGCTTGTTTTTACGCCTTTAATTGACATTATGCCCCTTACCAATTCAGCCATATCAGAGTATAAAGTCGGCTCGCCTTGCGCATTTATATGTGCATCAATGTTGCTCGTGTCCTTAAACTCCACGATTTTTCTGAATTCATTAACCAAATAATCTTTCTCAACGACAAAATCAGCTTTTCTTCTCGAGTAAGGGCCTTCATCAACAGAGCAGAAAATGCAGCTTATGTTGCAGCTTGTTATCGGCTTGACCTCAATTATATTTGTGCCCCTGTCAATCAAGCCGAAGTAATTTGTCCCTACCAATGGAATTCCTGATGATTTGTGTATGTAGACTGTAGTTTTATTATTCAATCTGTTTTTTAGGTTCTTAAATGAGTTCGCCAATAAGAACTCAAACTTTTTCCTTGCATTATTTTCAGGCAGATTTTTGAAGGTTATTGAATTTTTATTTATCTCGAATGGCGCAATTTTCTGCAAATTGCTTTCTTCCAGATAGCAATAAAAGAATTTAAGAAAGTTGACTTTGATTTTATCCTTGTCCCTCTCAAAGTTCAAATCCTTGAATACAAGCTCTGCCATAGCCACATAAAATGGGATGTAGTTTTAAAAAGGTATCGAAATTCTACTGAATTTCGGACCTTCCGAAAATCTTTGTTGATTTTCGATAGGTATCGCCCAATTGCAGATATACAATGATAAATTATTTAAAGAGCTGGACTTACTTGGATATTTCGGGGGAAAATGATGCAAGAAGTTGTCATTACATACGAAACTCTGTTCGAGCTTTTAAAAAGGGAAAGGGAAAGGCCTGAGCTGCAGAAGCTGGAGCCGGGTTTTTTCAGCGACACTATTAACTACATTAAAGACAAGAAAAAGATAATTGAGGCTAAAAGCGATTCCGTATTTGCATCTGAGGAGAGAAAGAAAACAGAAAGGCAGCTTGAGAACATATACAAGATCCTAAAAGAGCTGTATGAAAGGAGGGAAAAGAAAATAATTAGCCTGTCCATTGACAAAAGCAGGACTAAATCCAACCTTATCGATACTTCATCTTTATTGAGGGAGGAAAGGGTCTTTTTTGACGCATTGACGGGGCTTCTTGACAATTACAGGGATGCAATATTATACACCCTCCTTAATGAAAAATTGCCTTTTATGCAGCCTCTTGGTGATAAGAAGCCAAAAGAGGATTTCAAGTCAGCGCTAGACTTAAAAAAATCTACAAAACTTGTAAGGTTCCTGCATCAAGTTCCAAAGTTTGTAGGGCCTGAACTTGAGGAATACGGCCCATTTGGGGAAGAGGACATAGCAAATCTGCCGGCAGAAGTAGCTGGTGTTCTGATAAACAAAGGCAAGGCTGAGGAGATAAATGAGGATAATTAATTAAATTCTACCGACCAGAAATTCAATTAGAAACATTTTTAAATTGCCTAAAAATCCTTTTTCTCATGAAAATGCCTAAAACTGTCAACAGGTATTGCCCTTACTGCAAAAAGCATACTGAGCATACTATTACAATTACAAAGAAAAGAAATCCAAGCAGCTTGAAGTATGGTTCAAAGGTAAGAGCGAGAAAAAGAGGGCAGGCAAGAGGAAAAGGCAATCTTGGCAGATATTCCAAGCCCGCAATAAGCAAATTCAAGATGACAGGAAAGAAATCTACAAAAAAAACTGATTTTAGATATGAATGCAAAGTCTGCAAAAAGATGCATGTCCAGAGGCAGGGCTTCAGAGCGAAAAAGATAGAGTTCAAATAATTATTTGCATTTATATATTATATAATTTCCTTCTATTTTATCATTAAAACCGCTTAGAAATTCACAATTTTCGTCGGTAAAATTTCTTACTTCTTCAAGTGATGAAAGTCCTTTATCCCTGATAATAAACAACACGTTTTTTCCTTTCAGGTTTCTTAATATTTGATTTATATCAACAACCCCGGAACTAAAGACTTGATCATTTGTATCAGCAAAATCCAATGCAATTTTTTTATCCGTTACAAGAGCAAGCAAAGGCACAACAGAAGCATCTCCGAATAGCATAGTTTTTTTGTCAGAATTTAGATTTATAAACTCTACTAGGTCATTGCCTCTCTGAAAACCGACAAATCCGATACTTTGCAAAAATATGATGTCGGATATTAAATTCCACAGGAATATCAGAGATAAGATTGAAAAAAACAATATCTTAAAGTTTCTTTTTATATCGTGCCTGTAAA
Organism: uncultured Methanosarcinales archaeon; assembly: GCA_964364025.1. Taxonomy (GTDB): domain Archaea; phylum Nanobdellota; class Nanobdellia; order Woesearchaeales; family GW2011-AR4. Next base: position 4,395 of record CAYIKX010000030.1, on the reverse strand, counting down.
AATTAGCAATTGAATATCCGCTTAAAATCGCTATAAACGGAAAAATCATTATAAAATAAAATCCAAAAAGCTTTTTCAAAGCAAATAAGAATAATAAATAAGATATTGAAATAACTGCAAATAATCTGGCTGGTTTCTTGTCTTTTGCAAAAATAATGGAAAGGGCAGGCAAAAATAAAATCCAGTTTAGTTCTATTATATCTGTATATTCCCTTATGTTTTCATAACCCCCAATACCCTTGACTAAATGGTACCTGTAAACAGAGTTTAAATAACTGCTTCCAGCAAATGCTGAAAAAAAGGCATTGGCTGCTAAAAAAACAGCAAAAAAGATGGATGACAGCTTAAAAAAGTTTTTTTTATTTGAAAATAAAATCAAAGCCATGATTGCAAAAATTGGCACTAAGCTGAGCAGCCTAGTTATAGAAGCAAATCCAAAAAATATTCCAGCTAGACAATAATTATTTTTATTAGTGATAAAATAAACTCCAATAACCAAGAGCATTGCTGCAAATTCTACGCCAAAAGAGAATACGGAGTTGAACATTACGCTATAGCTGAATAAAAACAGCAAAGAAGAGATTACCGCTTCGGGTTCGCCGAATTTATCTTTTGCAATTTTAAATGTAAAAATTGCGGTTATTAAAGTTGAAATCAAGGGAATTGACTTAAAAATGATAATTTTGAACCCGAATATTTTGTAAATTAAAGCAATTAAATAAATGTGCAAGGGCGGATGGGCATAGAAAAAATCCCTGTAAGGCACTTTGCCTTCGCTCACTAGTCTTCCCATGTAATAATATACATTTTCATCTCCTGGCTGTATTGTTGCCAAACCTTTCAATGTGATGGCTAAGAATATAAATATAAAAAGGAAGAGCAACAGGTATGAAAGTTTATTATTCTCCATTGGCATAGCCCGTATTTTCATTGAATCCTATATAATATTTATTATTTTGCAAAGGGAAAGGTATATAAATGAACAACAGCTACAAAGAGTTGAAATGGTAAAGATAAAAGAGCCTACAAGCAAATTCATCAAAATCAGGTGCCCTAAGTGCAAGAATGAGCAGATAACATTTGGAAAAACAGCAACAAGGGTTGATTGCTTGGTATGCGGCAAGATACTTGCAGAGCCGACAGGCGGCAAAAGCAGGGTAAAAGCCAGAGTTTTGGAAGTGCTTGAATAAGCTAAAATGCTTTTTAAAAAACAGGGTTTTCCAGAAGAAAGTGATTTAGTTCTTTGTACAGTCACCAGCGTGCAATTTCACTCTGTGTTTGTCGACATTGACGAATACGGCAAAGGCGGAATGATACATATCTCTGAAATTTCTCCGGGAAGGATAAGAAATATAAGGGATTTTGTGAAAGAAGGAAAAAAGATTGTATGCAAGGTCTTAAGGATTAATATAGAAAAAGGATATATAGATTTAAGCTTGAGAAGAGTTAACGAATCTGAGAAAAGAAGAAAAATTGACGAGATTAAAAAAGAGCAGAATGCGGAAAAAATAATAGAGATATCAGCCGGAAAAATTGGGTTGAAGACAGAGGAATTGTACAAGGAAATTTCGGACAAAATAGCCTTGAATTACGCTTCGCTTCACGAATTTTTTGAAGATGCATCAAAAGATGAAAAGGTGCTGGAAAGCCTTGGAATAGATAAAAAGCACTTGAAAATTATCGACGAGACAATAAGGCAAAGAATCAAACCAACAGAAGTTGAAATCAAGGGCAAGCTTAAGATAACGACATTTGCGCCAAATGGCATAGAAATAATAAAAGAGTCCTTAAAAAAAGCTGAAGAAGCTGGAAAAGGAAAAATCAGCATAAATTACCTTGGCTCTGGATTGTACAGGTTTATGATAAAGGCTTCTGATTATAAGGAAGCTGAAAAGTTGATGAAAAATGCGACAGAGGGCGCGATAAATCTTGTAATAAAAAACGATGGTGTTGCAGAATTTAATCGCGAATCTGCATAATGAGGCATATTTTTAAGTGCAATAATTGCAATAAGTATACTATGAAAGAGACCTGCGGCTGCGGCACCAGGACCTTATTGCCAAAACCTTTAAAATACAGCCCGGACGACAGAATGAGCTCTTACAGAAGGAAAGCAAAGATTAATGAATATATTGCTAGAGGCTTGCTATGAGGGATGACTACTGGAAGATTGCTCAGCTTGGAAAAACCCCAAGACTGCATAAACCGATTTTAATAGAAGGGCTGCCAGGCATAGGGAATGTCGGGAAAGTCGCTGTCGATTTTCTTATTGACGAGCTCAAGGCAAAAAAATTGTACGAGATAACATCCTACACTTTTCCCCATTCTGTGTTTGTAAATGAAGACAACTTAATCGAGCTTCCGATTGTCGAGGTTTTTTACAAGCAGTTTGGCAGGCAAAGGGATATTTTATTGCTCGGGGGGGATGTGCAGCCCATTGACGAGATAAGCTCTTACGAATTCTCAGAGAAGATTCTCGATTTAGCTCAGAAATTCAGTGTGAAAGAGGTCATAACCTTAGGCGGGATTGGATTGGCGGATATACCAAAAAAGCCGAAAGTCTATTGCACAGGCAGCTCAAAGAAAATCATTGAAAAGTACAAAAATGATATGGTAAGCAACAAGCTATACGGCATAGTTGGCCCGATTGTCGGCGTGTCTGGATTATTGCTGGGATTGGCGTCAAGAAGGAATATAGAGGCAATTTCATTTTTAGCGGAAACTTACGGGCATCCTATGTATCTTGGAATAAAAGGGGCAAAGGAAATCTTGAGAGTGCTTAATAAGAAATTGGATTTAAGAATAAATGTTGACAAGCTCGATAGGGAGATAAAGGATATTGAAAGCGAGATATTAAAGAAAACAGAGCAATTAAGCGAGGTTACTAAGCAGATTGCACTAAAAAAGCTGCAGAAAAAGTTAGGAAGGGATATAGACTATATTGGATAAATTCCCAATTGTTAAAAATATCTTCAATCCCCATTATTCGCGATGCAAGCACTGTCAGAGGCATTATCGGCTTCAAGTTTCGAGCATAATTCCATTATTTTCTTTTTTAGCCTGTCTATTTCGTCTACTTTTTCCTGAAAAAGCCTAAACTGGGATGTCGGGCCGATTTCCTTGGCTTTTTGGTATTCTATCTGCGATTTTACAAGGCTCAATTCAGCTTTAAGATTTTCTATTTCACCTTTAAGATTCTGATTCAATGAATTTAGATCGTCATATTTTTTCTCCAGATATTCCTTGTATTTTTGCACATTTTCCTTTAAATTTGAGGTCTTATTCAGTTCGTTGACTACGATATTTGCTGTAAATTCTCCGTATATCTCCTGGTCCTTGTTGTATTTGCCTAATACACTCCTCAATGTTACTTCATAATAAATGGTGAAGGCAGAGAATAGTATAAGTAGAACTATAACCAAAATGAAAAGTCTTTTGTTGAAATCTTTTTGTATAAACTTCACATTTATATTAAACAGGCATATTTATATAAAGTTTGCGAAAAATAATCAATTAAAAATAATTAAACAATCCGAGAACGACTTTTGGATGCCAACATTGAGATGAGTGAGCGAGAGACTCGAAGCGAACTCTCGCATTTCACAAAAGTAAACCGTTTGTGCTTCCTAAAGCATAAGTATGAGGGGTACCCATTTCACCTTATGAAATAGCATGGGTCTCGGATTGAATATAATAAATTAACTACATCAAATAACAATACGAAATATTTATAAAGAACTCTTTTCCTGTTATGTCATAAAAGTGGGTGTTATTTTTGGACTTTAAAATAAAGAAAATCAAGGCAAGAGAAGTTCTAGATTCCCGTGGAAATCCCACCATTGAGGTTGATTTAACAACAAAATCCTGCTGTGCCAAATCAATTGTGCCAAGCGGGGCATCAACAGGAATTCATGAGGCGCTTGAGCTGAGGGATAATGACAAAAAAAGATATGATGGAAAAGGAGTTCTGAAAGCTGTAAATAATGTCAACAAAATAATATCAAAAAAATTAATAGGTTTGGATTGCAAAGATCAGAGAGAAATAGACAACATGCTTGTAGAGCTTGACGGAACAGAGAATAAATCAAAATTAGGCGCTAATGCAGTTCTGGGGGTTTCTATGGCAGTTTGCAAGGCAGGAGCAGTGCATTTTGACATGCCCTTATATGAATATATTCAAAAATTGTCGAATTCAAAAAAAATAATGATGCCTATGCCTCAAATGAATGTCATCAATTCTGGCAGGCATGCTGGAATTGACAATGACATACAAGAGCATATGATTATGCCAGTTGGATTCACTACCTTTAGCGACGCGCTGAGGGCAGGAGTTGAAACATACCATAACCTGAAAAATATTCTAAAGAAAAAATATGGCGCAAAGGCATCCTTGCT
>CAYIKX010000029.1:0-10101 GCA_964364025.1 uncultured Methanosarcinales archaeon | reverse complement strand
AGTCTATCTGCTTAAACCCCTTCTTTAAATCTATTTGCGGCTTAAAGAAGAACAATAAATACAAGCCTGTGCCCAGCACCAAAAACACGATTCCAAAAGCAGCAGTAATCATCCATGACGTATTAGCCCAGAAAGTGTTGTTCTTGTGAACTGGGCATTCATTCATATCCAGCTGGTTTTCATGGAATTTCTGGCACAAAAAAGCAGCCTGCTTGTCTGTGTTTATCTTGACAAGAACCAAAATAAATAGAAGTATGGCAGAAAGCCCGATAAGGAGATAACCGAATGTCCTGTAGTTTTGATTCATTTGATTTAAATAGAAAGTATTAATCTGCGTTGATTTAAATAAATTACTATGTTTGTTTCTGTTTTAGCCTGAATAACATATAAGCCCCTAACAAAAACAATGGAAAACTCAGCAATTGCCCCATCGTAAAATAATTAAAAATAAATCCAATCTGCTCGTCTGGCTGCCTGAAGAACTCAACAATTGTCCTGAACAAGCCGTATAAAGCCACAAAGCTCCAGAACATAAAGCCTTTCGGCATTTTTTTGTCTTTAATGAACCATAAAATAGAGAATATTATTAAATTTTTAATCGAGGCGTAAATCTGTGAAGGATGTCTGCACCCATTTGGTAAATTATCAACAAACTGATTTTTAGAATAATCTATGCACCATGAAACATTTGTAACTCTGCCATAAAGTTCTGCGTTCATGAAATTTCCAATCCTGCCTAATGCAAGTGCCAAGGCAACTGGAATCACAGCAATATCTGCCAAGTCATAAAAATCTATTTTCTTTCGTTTGCAGAATAAATAGCTGGCAACAACTGCTCCAAGCAAACCGCCGTGAAAGCTCAAGCCGCCATGCCATACAGCAATCGCCTCAAAAGGATTTTGCAAATAATAAGGAAGATTATAAAATAAAACATAAACTAATCTTGCACCTAAGACTATTCCAATTATTTCATAAACTAATAAATCTGCAACATCGTCTTTTGTTATGCTTAAATGTTTCCTTTTTGCAAGATAATAAATCAAAAAATAAGCAATAATAAATCCAAGAGCATAAAACAAGCCGTAAAATCTGATTTGAAAAGGCCCAATTTCAAGCAGTACGGGATTTATGTTATGGTAAAACATTTTAATTTTTATCTTCTTTTATTACAGCATAAAATGAAATCCTGTTTATCAAAATCATAAAATAAAATGCCAAATCAAGAATAATAATAGAAGCCTGCTTGAAATATGCGTATGTGCTTAAGTATAAGCTGTAATTTTTAGAAGTAAATAATCTAATCAAATATCCGCTGCCCAAAAATAAAAGCCATAATGACAATGCAAACAAGATCATTGTTAAAATAGTTTCCCTGTAACTTTTTATTTTTGTAAATGTCTTGATAAAGCTTTTTTTAATGGCAGTTTTTATCGAATCACCTTCGTAAAATTCTGAATGTGATATATTTATAACAAGGTATAAAAATAATGAATAGGGAACTGCCAAAAGGGTAAAAACATATAATGCATAGGTTTGTTTAATATTTACCAGTATAGAATTAAATAAGAGCATTATCGCAAAAAATACCCCTATAATCAGTATGTTTAATAAGTAAAATTGCCCTAGCCTGCTAAAAGAAAATTGGCTCTTGCCAAATAATGATTTTATAAAATCCAGGATGCTATACTTAAAGAATGTGTATGAAAATAGTATAATAAGGTAATAAATCAATGAAAAAATAATGAAAATAAAAACCGATGAGAATGAAACAGGAATAATGAGGTTAGTGGAAAAATATCTAAATAATTTTTGCAATGCAAAAAAAGAAATCAGGAACATTATGTCAAACAAAATCATCAAGCCTATTTTGCCTGGGTTGGATTTTGTCAATTTGAGGCTTTTGGCAAACAATGAGTTTTTAATTGAATTCTTTATTTTCATTGAAGTTTGTTGAGTTTAGAATACTATATAAATGTTTCATTTTATTAAATCTAATCCTTATAGTAATTCTTTAAGTCTTTTTCAATCTTATAGACTTTTTTTGCATCCTTTATAATGCTTAAATCTACCTCTTTTACTAAAATTGCTTCTTTATTATGATTTAAAATATCAGTTGTGCCGTAAAATGGCAATGCAATCTGCGTTCTGCCAAGCAGAATATTTTTTGAATTTTTATGATTAAAGCTGCCTGCGGCATTTACATAAACAAATGCTGTTTCGCTTTCAATTGCTCTTGCAGAAATTAATGTGCCAGCTTCCTTCGGTATTTTGTTTTTAAAATATTTATAATTATAAATCCAATCATACTGCGATGATTTCGAGCACCAGAAAGAAGGGCAGAAAACAATATCAGCTTTTTTGAGCATCAATTTTCTAGTTATCTCGGGATAAAGCAAATCCCTGCATATTTCTATTCCGATATTTCCAATTTTTGTCTTGAAAACACTAACATTGTTTCCAGCTTCCAGATATTTAGCTTCGGATTTTTGGACTAAATGATTTTTCTTGTAATTTCCAATAATATTTCCCCTATTATCAAATAGGTAACTTGTATTGTACAAATTGTTATTAATTCTCTCTATAATGCTCCCCATTACAGCATGAATTCCGTAATTTTTGCATAATTTGGAAAATAATTTTTTTGATTCGTATGGAATTCTTGGCTCGTATCTTTTCTTATAAAGACCCCCAGTCAGAAAAACCTCAGGGAAGCATATAATGTCGCAATCGCTTTTATTCGCTTTTTTGAAAAATTGCTCTACCCTAACTAGATTTTTATTGAAATCATTGCTTATTTTAAACTGCACAGCGCAGATTTTGGTTTTGGGCATAGCATTTGGTTTTTTATCAGTGTTTTTAAATTTTTATTGTTTTTATTTATAAAAACCGCAACCTTTAAATACCCATTATATTATAATCTAATATAAACTATATTAAATAATATAAAATATATTTTATAATATATGAAAAAACCAATCAGCGCAACAATCGACAAAGAGCTAATCGATTGGATTGAAAAAGAAGTTAGCGACAATAAAAAGTACAGGAATAAATCCCACTTAATAGAATTTGCATTGGAAATGCTGAAATCAAATAAAAAATAACAAAAATAAAAAAGAGGCAATATTTTATGGCATTATTCGGAGAAACAAAAAAGCCCTTTACTTATGATATTTTAAGGGAAGGGGAAGAAACAATTCTTTTGATTGACTTGGAAGAGTACCAGCATATTCCATCATTGGAAGATGATGCAGTTTGCATGTCGAGGACTGCTGATATTCTTGCAGAAGCAGGCATTGTAACGAAAATTGTTTACATGCAAAAAAGGAACTATGAATATGATTACAACCAGACTTTAATGCTGCAGGAAATTGCAAAGCTCTACTCGCAGCTGACAAAGAGAAGGGATTTGTTCGGGTACGCAAATTTGTTAGACCCAAAATGCACAAGGTGGGCTGCGCAATGGTACGCAAACATACAAAATATTACAGCTGATTTGCTCAAAAGAGACCCGATAGGGGCATATGTCGAGCTCAAAAGAACAATAAGGGATGAAAGGATAAGGTTTGAAAGGTCAATTGATCAAGCTTATGCGCAATGCTCTAAGAAATATGTTGCAGTTTTGCAGTATTTAATGGCATTGATGGAGAAAACAAGATTGATATCGGCTGCAAAGCCATATCTGTCCGGCTATAAGCTCAATGAGCGCTCTGTTTACAGAAGGATATTCTCGCCAGACATAAGGCCTGACTTCATGTTTACAAAGCTTATGGCTGCTTACCCTTCTGACGGAGAAGAGATTGACAGCTACGAGATTGACAAGAACACAGAAGTAACAATCTTTGAATTGAAGGATAATGTCCAATACTTGTATCATTTGATACCTCCGGAATTCAAGTTAAGCGAGGAAAAATATGAAATTATTGACACAGCAAGAAAAATAATGGCAGAGCACAAGCCTACAAGGCAGGAGTTTATAGATCCAGAAAGGATGAGGCAGGTATTCTACAATATAGGCTCTGACTTGATTGAAGAGCTTGTAAATTACCGAAATCTAAAATTGTCTTCTGCAGAAATTGACGAGATGACTAAAATCTTAGTAAGGTATACAGTCGGCTTTGGCTTGATAGAGGTGCTGTTGCAGGATGAAAAAATTCAGGACATAACAATAAATTCCCCGCTTGGAGAAGTGCCAATGTTTATAGTGCATCAAGACTATGCTGATTGCAGAACTAACATCATTCCGACTGCGCCTGAAGCTGAGTCATGGGCTTCAAAGCTCAGGCTGATTTCCGGCAGGCCTTTGGACGAAGCAAATCCGATTCTTGACACAGAATTAAGTATTCCTGGAGCAAATGCAAGAATTGCAGCTATATCAGCGCCTCTAAACCCGTCTGGCCTGGCTTTTGCGTTCAGAAGGCATCGCGACAAGCCATGGACTCTGCCTCTGTATATACAAAATAAAATGCTAAATCCCTTGGCTGCTGGCATTCTAAGCTTTTTGATTGACGGCTCAAGGTCTTTATTAATAGCAGGGACAAGAAGCGCAGGAAAAACCAGTTTATTGGGAGCGGTATTAGTTGAATTGATGAGGAAATATAGAGTTATAACATTAGAGGACACCTTAGAGCTGCCAACAAATTCCCTAAGAAAATTAGGCTATAATATTCAATCATTGAAGGTGGCTGCTGCATTGACAAAAGGAACAAGCGAAGTGCCTGCTGATGAAGGCATAAGATCAACATTAAGGATGGGCGATTCTGCATTAATTATTGGAGAGATAAGGAGCAAAGAAGCTCTGGCCTTATACGAAGCAATGAGGGTTGGCGCATTAGCCAATGTTGTGGCAGGAACAATTCACGGAGACTCACCATATGGAGTTTTTGACAGGGTTGTAAATGATTTGCAGGTTCCTCGAACAAGCTTTAAGGCAACAGATGTTATAGTTGTGGCAAATCCAGTCAGAAGCGCAGATGGGCTGCACAGGTGGCGCAGAGTAACCCAAATAACAGAGGTAAGAAAGCACTGGGAGCAAGACCCATTAACAGAAAATGGATTTGTTGACTTGATGAAATATGACTCAAAAAAAGATGAATTAGAGGCAAATGAAGATTTGATAAACGGCGACTCTGAAATCTTGAAGGCAATAGCTGGCAATGTCAAAGAATGGGCTGGCAACTGGGATGCTGTTTGGGACAATGTAACTCTCAGGGCAAAAATAAAGGAAGCATTGGTGGATTTTTCAAATAAAACAAACAATCCAGACCTGCTTGAGGCAGATTTTGTCATACAAAGCAATGACCATTTCCATAAAATATCTGAAAATGTGAGGGAAGAGATTGGAGCTTTAGACTCAAAAAGGATATTTTTCGAGTGGAATGAATGGCTTAAAAGGCATGTTAAGAAGATGGATTTTCACAGCAAGATGTAGATTTTGATTGCATTAACTCTCAACACTTATATTCCTAATATTATTATATTAATATTACTTTTTCTAAAATTTAATACAAAGATTTAAATACTTACTATTAAAATAATAGTAATAATGGCAAAAATATCCTATACCGGAAAGCAGTTTACTATTACTATTCCTAAGGATTTGATGGAAATAATGGGGTGGAATGAGAATACTGAAGTTATAATCAGCAAGTATCCAGAAAAGGACATATTGTTTATTGAGAAAATAAAGAAAAAATAGTCTAGATTAAAAAGAGGCGATAGAATGCATAAGAATGTAGATGATAAATCTGTAATTAAAAATATTGCCTTATTTGCAACTATATTTTTTATTTCCCTATTGTTAGTTGTCACGACAGTTCTTGCAGACGGCTGGACTTCAAGCAATCCTTCACACTCCACATTATACTCTGATACAATAACAAGCAAAACTGATGGCTCTTCTGTTAATATCGCTGATGCTCAAGGCTTGTTTGTGACTGGAGATGTTATTACATTAGGTAAAGTCGGCATCGGGACGACATCTCCAGAAACACAGCTTCATGTCAACAGGCAAGGTTCTGATGGAGAAGAAGTAATCAGAGTTAGAGGAAGATATGCTGGTAATCCAACCCCTGCAGGCGGCTTGGGCATTGACTGGGCAGCAACTTATTGGGGAACCTCTCTCTTCCATCAAGGAAACAAAGTATTCACAGTTGAATCAAATTATGGCGCACTAATCGGGCAGAATTATCAAGGGCAAAACGCGCCAGCAAGCGGATTATTGGTAGAAGGCAACGTCGGCATCGGGACGACAGCACCGGGACAGATTCTTGATGTTGTTGATAGTTCTACTGCTTCAACTTTTGTTGCCAATTTTAATAATAATGTAGATGCTAATGGGGAATATACTGGCATCTCGTTTGGCAGAGAAACTGGTCCGAGCCAGGGTGTTCTTGGGCACACGTATAATACTGTTGATGCGAGTCGTTATGTGTGGCTTGGTGTTGGTGGCGACGATGTTGCTGGCGGGACAGGGTTAATAGTTAAAAAAGGTGGCAACGTCGGCAGCGGGACGACGGGGCCGGGGGCGTTGTTTGAAGTGGCGGATGCGACGAACAATGTGCGCATCATCCCTACCTCGAACCTGCAATTCTCCCGCGCAGACGCAAATTACATTCAAGCCAGGACTGCCCTGGGCTACTTGAATTTTATTGTCAATGGTGATGTTGCAAGCGATGCTGGAGCGGCAATGACCTTGCAATCGGATAAGGATGCGATCTTTAACGGCAACGTCGGCATCGGCTCTACAAATCCCGGTGCAAAAGCAACTGTTCTCGGCGGAGATGTTTTTGTCGCAACATCTGGCAATGGAATAATCCTGAAAGACACTGCAGACGGAACATGCAGAAGAGTAGTTTTGACAAGCGGAGCATTAAGCGTATCTGGAGTTATAGCATGCCCATCAAGTTAAAGGTCAAATTAAAAAATGTAAAATAAAAAAATCAAAAAAATGTCCGAAAATGGAAAAAAAATTTAATAAAAAATCTCAAACAGCTTTAGAGTTCTTAACAACTTATGGTTGGGCTTTTGTTATTATACTGCTAATGATTGGAACATTAGCCTATTTCGGTATCTTAAGCCCTAGTCAAATATTGCCAGAAAGGTGCAGTATAAGCCCAGAGATAGGTTGCGTACAATCTTTAATAGGCCAAACAGATGCAGGTACAGGAGTTTTAAGATTAAGGTTAAAAAATAATGTGCCTGAGCCAATCGTAGTTGCTTCTTTGGATACAACAAGTGAATCTGCTACACCATTCACCTGTGCACTCAAACCAACTGGTGGAATTTGGACAAGCCAAGAAGTAAAAGACTTTGAATTTACTGGCTGCAATAACAAAGATGCTGGCTTAGTTCTTGGCAATAAAGGTAAAGTAAATGTTAAGGTAAGTTTTTATTTGGCTAGTAGCAGCAGTGAATTTTCTAAAAGTGTTGAAGGTGAGATTTTTGCTACTGTAACAAGAGTTGGAGGTCTTTTAACTCAGGTAAATTGTTCTGACGATACAGATAATGATGCAAATGGATGTATAGATTATGTAGGTGGTGATACTGGTTGCAGCAGCGCTTCAGATACAAGTGAAAGTGGCGGCACATGCCCAAATGCTGGTGGGCAAGGCTTAAATCTTTACTGTTTTGTATCCACTTCTTGCCCTGATACCACTGTATTTAAGGTATCTGCTTTGAAAGATGCACACGCAGAAATTCCAAGCTTATCAAATTATGATTATAAAGCATGCTGCAGAACTAGTAGTGATACCCTAAGCAATTCTTGTACATCGCCTGATGTAGTACCTCTGCATCTTTCTGCCAGCACAGATGCCCATGTAGAGAAAAACACATTTGCAAATTACGCCACTAATGTCTGCTTATCGGCTAATACCAAAACAATTTCATGCAGCTATGCTGCAAACTGCCTTGCAGATGAAACTTGCTTGGCAACAATCTCTGCAGATACAGATGCCCATATTGGCGATTGTGTAACACAGCCATTTGCCACTAAGATTTGTTGCAGAATATTATAACTAAAAAGATGTGATGAAAAATGGATGAAAGATTAATAGGGTATATCAAAAGGAATGTTGAAAGAGGGCATGACATAGAAAAGATAAAGCAAGTTTTAATTAATGCAGGTCATGATATAAGAGTTGTTGAAGGGCATGCAGCGCATGTTTTGAGGCTGAAGAAAAAGAACACAAAGTATATCTCAATTGCACTTGTATTTCTTGCGATTTTAATTTTAGTTATTGGAGGTTATTATCTCATTGGCTATTACAAAAAGCCAAAAATAACGGCTGTTAATCAAATACAAAGCGCAGAGCTGCAGCAACAGAAAAATTTAGCAGATTTCAACAATGCATTGATAAGCAATGACCAGTCTTTATGCAATAACATAAATGATGAAAGATTAAGGGAAGAATGCCAAAGAAGATTTTTATCGAATATTTCTAATGAGGCTATAGAAATAAATGAATCTCTTGTAGTTAAAGAAAGTAAAGAACTTCTTAACAAAGCTCTAATCAACCACAATACAAGTATTTGCACTGAAATAAAAGATGACACTATAAAGAACCAATGCGAACAAATTTTGACAAGATGAAAAACAAAGGCATTAAGCATAAAGTAGAAATTGAGCAATGGGCTAGCAATGCTAGCGCTCACTTCAAGTCTCTTACTCTTATTTGTCCTTCTTTGACTACTACGAACTTGCCTTCGGCTTTGTCTAGAGCATCTTTTACCATCTCGAATCGCTTTTTAGGGTCCCTTGTCGCAGTTCTGATTAGAATAACACCTACTGATGCTCTGCCAATCTTGAAAATAAGCTCGCCAAAATCTTTATCAGCTGTGATCAGAATTCCCATTTCACGCTCGGCAAATGATAGAACTAAAGCATCATCCACTTCAGGCATAACATCCCCTACAAAGATAGTGTTATATCCAGAGTTTTTCATAAGGTTGGCAAATCTATTACCAACGCTTTCATCCACCAGAAACCGCATGTTTATCACTAATGATCTCTGGAAATATATCTTCGCCCTCAACAAGCTTTTCAGCATACATAAGAGCAGCTGTAATATCCTCTCTAGTTATCCTTGGAAAATCCTCAAGAATTTCCTCAAAAGTCCATCCTTGAGCGACCCTGGCAACAATTTCATAAACAGCCACTCTGGTTCCCTTGATTACAGGCTTGCCTACCATAACCTTTGGGTCAACAACAATCCTCTTCATGAATTCTTTTTCCATGGCTTGTTTTTATCATCTGAAATATATAAACCTTTCGCCGAAAATGAAATCCAATAAAACTATGTTAATTTTGGCATTAGTGATTTTAATTATAGGGACAGCCATTGTCTACGCAGACGGCTGGGATTCCAGTAAGTCATCACATGCAACTTTATATGCTGATACAATAACAAGCAAAACAGACGGTTCTTCTGTAAACATTGCAGATTCTCAAGGCTTGTTTGTGACTGGGGATGTTACAACTTTGGCAAAGGTTGGAATCGGGACGACGAGCCAAAGAGGAAAATTAGATATATGGGGACAAGATACCGCTAATCCTCCGACTCCACTTGCCAATGTTGTTAGTCAAGGGACAATAATCTTAGGAGATGTGACTGGTACTGTTGGCTCTGCTCTCGGTGTAACGCTTAATGGGGCAAGCAGTTATGATACATACATTCAAGCCAGAAATCTTGGTTCTGCAAGTACAGCATATAATTTGTTGCTTCAACCACTTGGAGGCAACGTCGGCATCGGGACGACGAGTCCGACCGCAAAACTTCATGTTGAATCAGCTGATTCTTTCGTCGCCAAGTTTATTAGGACGGGCGCAGCAGACCCATCAATACTCTTCGGTGTAGATTCAATTGATTATGGCCAACTTAGTTATGTTCATAATGGTGGCGGCGCCAATAGCTATGTTCAGTTAGGAGATGCCGCAGATACAGATGCTCTTGTTGTGCGAGCCACTGGCAACGTCGGCATTGGGACGACAAGTCCGAAAAAAAGATTAGATGTAAATGGGGATATTGCCATCCATATGGCGCCTACAGATGGAGGACTTTACTTCGGCGATAACAATCCGGTCAACGAGAAATGGCACAT
>CAYIKX010000028.1:6156-10114 GCA_964364025.1 uncultured Methanosarcinales archaeon | reverse complement strand
GTCTTTTACATAGGAGCCTATAATCTTATTCAAAAACGTGGTAGCTACTGATTTACCACAAATTGAGCACTTCATAAAATGATAAGATTTTTATTATTTTTATAATTCTTTCCCTTTATGAATAGGTTTTTATGCCTTTTAGTCATGACTTTTATAGTAACTATCAGCATAGCTGATGCTCAGCCTTTTGGACCACCTTTATATATAGCAGATCCTGTGGCAATGAAATGCCGCTATTATTTTGCAGGCGACCAAAGACACTTTAACCCAAGGCCTGAAAACTACACTATCAACATAGGGTACACAACTGATTTTAAGAGCGAAGCGCAGGCATGCGAATTCTTTAGGTGTGCCTACACAAATGGCACTGTCAAGGTTTATGAAGACAAAAAGCCTATTGAGAAAGATTTGTGCTTATGCCCGCCTGACAGGTATTGGAACAATGAAACTGGATGCGTAAAAATAGTAAAGGAAAGGCAAAAAGGCCAAACTACATTCCTGCAAAAGATTTTGGAACTGATTAAGGGATTTTTTCATAATATTTAAAAACCAATAATGTTTATGTCTGTATATGGATTGTATTTTACCAGAAAACCAAATAAAGCAGCTTTTCTAGTACATTCTAATTACTAATACCTCTTAAAATGACACGAATAGCTATTGTTGACAACGAGAAGCTTAAGGACGTGCAGCAAAAGCTGTACATACAAAGCATCTGCCCAGTCAACAGGACAGGCAAGGAATGCATAAAGGTTGAGGCAGATGGAAGGCTTACAATTGATGAATTATTATGTACGGGCTGCGGAATATGCCCGAAAGCAGCACCTCTTGCTATTAAAATTATTAATTTGCCGGAAGAATCAACAACAAAGCCAATTCATAGATACGGCGAGAATAAATTTATTTTATATTCTGTGCCTACTCCAAGTTTTGGCAAAGTAACCGGAATTCTTGGAGTTAATGGAATAGGAAAATCGACTGCTATTAAGATTTTAGCCGGTGTTTTAAAGCCGAATTTTGGCGACTGGAACAGGCAGGAAACAGATTTTGATGAGCTGATAGCCTTTTTCAAGGGCACAGAAGCGCAAGGCTTTTTTGAAAAGATAAAAAATGAGGAAATAAAGGTCGCTTACAAGCCGCAACAAGTTGACTTGATTCCTAAAACAACAAAAGGAAAAGTAATTGACTTGCTGAAAAAAATTGATGAAAAAAACGAATTGAAGAAATTAGCTTATGAACTTCAAATAAATGAGATACTGGATAATGATATTTCTGAAATATCCGGGGGTGAGCTGCAAAGAGTAGCAATTGCAGCGACTGTATTAAAAAATGCCGAGCTGTATATTTTTGACGAGCCTTCAAGTTATCTTGATATAAAGCAGAGGATAAACATCAGCAAATTTATCAAATCATTGGTAAATGAAAAAAATTCTGCTTTGGTTGTTGAGCACGATTTAATAATTCTGGATTATATTGCTGATTTGGTCCACTTAATGTATGGCAAGGAAGATGCTTATGGAATTGTAAGCGGGGTAAAGCCTGTAAGGAATGGAATTAATGTTTATTTGTCTGGTTATATAAAAGAGGAAAATGTAAGGTTCAGGGATTCAAAAATAAAATTTGAAGAAAAATCAGTTATAAAGAAAAAACATTCGCAAGAGATAATAACGTCATGGCATAATGTAGAGAAAAAACTCGGAAACTTCAATCTGAAAGCCCATAAAGGAAGCATACACAAAAATGAGATAATAGGGATTTTAGGCGAGAATGGAATAGGAAAAACAACTTTTGTAAAAATATTGGCTTCTGCATTAAAACAGGATAAAGGGGAAATAACCCATAAAATTAAAGTAGGCTATAAGCCCCAGTACCTTGAGGTATCTGATTCGCTAGTTGTAGATGTTTTAAAGGATACATTTCATAAATATGAGAATCAAATTATACACCCGCTTAATATTGTTCCATTATCATTAAAAAAATTAAATGAGCTTTCAGGAGGTGAATTGCAAAGAGTTGCGATTGCATATTGCCTGCAGCAGGATGCTGATTTATATCTTTTAGATGAGCCTTCTGCTTACCTTGATTCTGAGCAAAGATTAATTTTAAGTAAAGTTATAAGAGATTTTGTTGAGCAGAAAAATGCTTCAGCATTGATAGTAGACCATGATTTGCTGTTTGTTGACTACATAAGCGACAAACTGATTGTGTTTGAGGGAAAGCCGGCAATTGAAGGAAATGTAACTGGGCCTTTTGAGATGGAAGACGGGATGAACAGGTTCTTGAAGGAATTGGGTATAACACTTAGGAGAGACCCAGAGACAAATAGACCGAGGGTAAACAAACTTGATTCTAGATTAGATAGGGGGCAGAAAGAAAATGGGAAGTATTATTATGTTTAAAAATGCAAAGATTTAATAATTTCAATCAATCATCATATCCTATGAAGAAGAAGTATTTTATGGATATTGTAATTAACAAGGAAAAATTAAGCGATAAAAGTACTATTTTTGTGGCTCATTGCCCAAGTTTGGGGATAGCAAGCCAAGGCAGTGACATGGAAGAGGCTATGAAAAATATCAAGGAGGCTGTTGAACTTTACTTAGAAGAGCAGCCCGAAAAATATGAAGAGCTTTTGAGCAACGAATTGCCGCTATTTTCTGTCATTGAAATTACCAAAAATGCCTAAGCTGCCTGTAATATCAGGTAAGAATATGATTAAAGCTCTTTCTAGGGTTGGTTTCAAGCATGTAAGAACCAAAGGCAGTCATGCCATACTAAATAAGCAAACTGAAAAAGGGAAAATAACAATTCCTGTTCCATTGCATGAAGAGCTTGCTAAGGGAACTCTCAAGAGCATTATGAATCAAGCAGAATTAAGCTTGGAAGATTTACTTAAACTTTTATAAAATTAATTGTTAAGCCCTTCCTTTGCTTCTCAAATAATTTTATTTTTGATTATCCATATCAAAAAGTTTAAATATAAGTTATAACTTGTGTTATAACAAAAGAGGCTAGATAATGTGGATTGGGGATTTGATGAAGAAACTGGACAGAAAGAAAGCAGAAATTACTTTTGATCCGCATGTGTTTGACAGAAAGGAATATTGGAATCTTGATTTAGATAAGATAGAAGAGACAGTAAGGACTGGCAAGGTCTTTGACAGTAAATGTGAGTTGCCTAACAAAGTTTGCTTAAAAAGATATTATGGAAAAGAGAATATCACTTATATAGTAATTGTAAGATATCATAATGATTTTATTGAGGTGAAAACAGCATGGCCAAAGAAAGGAAGATAAGATGTGATTGTGGAGAGGTTTTAGCAGAGAAAACAGCTAAATTTGATCATTTTGAAACAGAAGCAATGGTTTGCCCTAATTGTGGCTTTACAACATTGACGAAAGAGCAGGCAGAGAAATATGCCAAAATAAAACAATTGCACCAGATTATTGATGCGGAAAGAAAAATAATAAAAATAGGAAACTCTATGGGTTTGACATTGCCAGACAGCCTGCAAGATTTTGGCGCAAAAATTGGAAAGAAGGTCAAAATTGAGGCATTGGATTCAAAATCTTTTAAGATAGAATTAATGGGTTAAGCCCTTCCTTTGCTTTCTCCAACAGTAACACCAGAAGCAATTAAATGTGCTAATCTTATCGGCTCTGGAATCAGGCTTCTTGTGCACACAATCTTAAGAATTTTTCTTGCTTGCTCTAAATCAATGCCAGTTAATTGCACAAATATATTATCAATTTGAATTACTTTTCCCGCTTTTTCAATCAATTTTATTTTTTTCTTTTGTTTTATTTTAATTAAAGTATTTTTTATTTTTTCAATGTCTGGATTTGTCCTTATTACAACAACAACAGGAATTTTAGTTTTTTTGCTCAATCTCTGGATATCAATTACATTAAATCCGGCAACTGCAATCCCATTGAGAAAAATGCATTGAAGCTGAGG
>CAYIKX010000028.1:0-6146 GCA_964364025.1 uncultured Methanosarcinales archaeon | reverse complement strand
CATTTTTATTATTTTGTCTGTTGCATTAGTGCCATCAACATCAACTTTCGCAGACAGGATTCCATCAACAAAAAGACCGCCCCTCATCACAACACCAACAACAAGAATTTTCTTGTCTTTGAATTTGTCAAATGGAGAATCGTCAATTCCTATGACCCTAATTTCTTTTTTGACCATAAATTATTCCCTGAACTCAATATCATCTATTATCCCATCTGAATCCAAATCAACTCCTTCAACAACATTTGCTTTGATGCCTGAATTATGCACATTTCCATTTGTTATTTTCTTGAAATCCTTCAAAAATGCTATTATTGCAGCTCTTGTTCCGCTGAATCTCTTGCCTGCAACAACCAAAACATATTTATCCTTGTTGAAAGGGTTTTTTGTTTTCACTATTAACCCGCATTCGTCCTGGGGATAAGTTTCATTGGAGATTGTTGATTTTATATTTCCATTTTCAAATCTTATTGGAAGCTTTGAATTAATTTTTTCTACAACCTTATTGACAACTGGGCCACCTATAAGGATTAAATTATTGTTCAAGTCTTCATCTCTGACTTCTGTATCCAATTTAACAATAAATTTTGGAACATAATTTAGAAATGTGCCTAAGAACAGAGCCAAGTCCATTCCGTAATAGCCGTCCCTGCTTCTTGCCTTATCTGGGCCATGCGGATCAGGGGAACCGACAATAATCAAGGAATCAAGCTGGCCATCTTTTATGAAAGGCTCTAAGAATTCAGATTCATTCCTTATCTGGGCTATTTTGCTTGTTGTTTCAAAACTCTTGAATTTTATTACAAAAGCAGGCTCTGTCAAAGCATAGAAATTTGCAGTTGCACCTTGCCTTGTTTCTTTTTTGACAATTTTTATTATGCCAGCTTTCTCTAGATTCCTGATATGATAATAGATTTTCTGCTCATGGACTTTTAATGATTTTGCAATGTCTATAGGGTACATCGGCTCTTTAACCAGCAAATTTAATATCTTATGCGCTAATTCAGAACTTACAGTGGCTGCATGCTCCACGCTTAGCTCTTTAGCTGGCAATGAATAAACTTCGTTTTTTTGCTTGTCTATTATGAACATAAGCATAGGAAAGCAGAACTATTATAAAAAGTTTTTTAATGGTGGTATGAAAATAGTGTTTATAATCATTTTTTGCGAAGAATACTAAAAGGGACTATTAGAAATATTACAATTTTTTTTGTAATGGTACTATAATTTTTTTAATAAGGTATATAAATAAGCTATGTTTACTATAATACTTCCTTTATTACACCTCCAAGTGTAAAAGGTAAAGTGCACCTTCACTCCTCTTTTGGTGCACTTCTTTTTAATAATATTCATTTAAGGTGCTACTATAATGTGTGGAATTGTGGGTGTTGTTTCAAGCAATGATGTTAACGAAAAGCTATTCAATGGCTTATCAAACCTTGAATACAGGGGCTATGATTCTGTAGGAATGTGTTTTATACACAATAACAAATTTAACATAAAAAAGGGTGTTGGCAAATTAGAGGAAGTTCATAGAAGGATTAACTTCTTAAGATTCCCTGGAAATGCTGGCTTAGGGCATTGCAGATGGAGCACTCATGGCGGTGTTACAGAAAAAAATGCTCATCCACATGCTGATTGCAAAAATAAGATTAGTGTTGTGCATAACGGCATAATAGAAAATTATTCTGAGCTTAAGGAAGAATTAAGCAAAAAAGGGCATAAGTTCTATTCTCAAACTGATACAGAAGTAATAGCACATTTAATTGAGGATAATCTAAAAGACAGTAGAATTGAAGATGCTGTAAGAATAGCCTTAAACAGAATAGAAGGAAGCTATGCACTTGGCATATTATTTGCAGACCAACAAGACAAGCTTATAGGGGCAAGAAATGAAAGCCCTCTCATAGTGGGTATAGGAAAAAATGAGAACTTTATCGCTTCTGATGTGCCTTCTATCTTGAGCTATACAAACAAGATAATATATCTTGAGGATAAAGAAATTGTAGTTCTAACAAAAAATGGCTTTAAAATTTTTGATTTAAATGGAACTGAAAAAAGAAAAAAAATACATACAATAAAATGGAGTGCAGAAGCTGCTCAAAAAAGTGGCTACAAGCATTTTATGTTGAAAGAAATTTACGAGCAGCCAAGAGCAATTGCAGACACTTTGAATGAAAGGCTTGTAAATGGTAATGTTGTTTTTGAAAAAGAATTTAAGCTTACAAATGAGTATTTAAAGAAAATAAATAGAATTGTAATAGTTGCTTGCGGCACTTCGTGGCATGCCAGCTTGGTTGGCAAATTCATGTTTGAGGAGCTTGCAAAAATTCCAACTGAGGTAGAGTATGCTTCTGAATTCAGATACAGGCATCCAATATTGGGTAAGGATACTTTAGTGGTAGCAATTTCTCAATCAGGCGAGACTGCAGACACCATTGCTGCATTAAAAGAGGCAAAAAAATATGGTGTTAAAACGCTTGCCATATGCAATGTGATGGGAAGTTCTATAACAAGAATATCTGATGGAGTTGCCTACACAAGAGCTGGCCCTGAAATCGGAGTTGCATCAACCAAGGCACTTACAACCCAGCTTGCTGTTTTGTACCTTCTTACTATTTTACTGGCAAAATTAAGGAAATCCTTGAATGAAAATCAAGTCAAAGACATGATAAATGGCATAAGAAAGATACCTTTGCAGCTGCAATCAGTCTTAGATAAAGATGAGGAAATAATGAAATTCGCGCAATTTTTCTACAACAAGCACAACTCGCTTTATCTTGGCAGGGGGGTTAATTTCCCGATTGCCTTGGAGGGGGCGTTGAAATTGAAGGAAGTGAGCTATATTCATGCAGAGGGCTACCCTGCAGCAGAGATGAAGCACGGGCCGATTGCATTGATTGACGAGAGCATGCCTGTTGTTTTCATTGCGCCGCATGATGTATACACATACAAAAAAGTACTTGGCAACATAGAGGAAGTAAAAGCGAGAGGGGGGATTATAATTGCAATAGCAACTGAAGGAGATAAAGAGATACCAAAGAAAGCAAAACACACGATTTTTATACCTAAAACTCTGTACACATTAAGCTCAATTTTAGCAGCTGTTCCGTTGCAATTGATGGCTTATCATATTGCCGATAAATTAGGAAGAGATGTAGATAAACCCAGGAACTTAGCTAAATCTGTTGTTGTGGAATAAAAAGGGAATTTATTTAAATAACTACATAAAAATCTGTTTAAAAAATGAAAATAAAACCTCCATATATTGCATTCACGCTGCTGCTTTTATCATGGCTAGTTAATTATCTATTTCCAAAACTTAATGCAGTCAAAAACCCATATAATAAAAGCGGCGTTATTATTTTTGCGATTGGTTTATCAATATCTTTCTATTCTTTTTACCTCTTTAAGAAAAACAAAACTCCTATAATACCAGGCAAAAAACCTACATTTATAGTTGTGGAAGGCCCTTATAAATTCACAAGAAATCCAATGTACCTTGGCGTTTCAACTGCGCTTCTTGGAGCAGCGATATATTTTGGAAATTTGCTTTCATTTCTGTCGCCAATCATATTTTTCTTGATAATGAATTATTATTTTGTCCCTTTTGAAGAAAAGCTTCTTGAGAATATTTTTGGAAAAAAGTATCTTAACTACAAGAAGCAAGTACGGAGGTGGATTTAATGAAAATCCGCAAATCAACTCCAAAAGACGCAAAAGGAATAGCAAATGTTCTTGTTAATAGTTATAATGTAAAAGACATAAAGGAAGGAATTGAGGTTTTTAAAAATGAAACTGCAAAGCAGCACCATTACATTGTTGCAGAAGAAAAAGGAAAGATAATAGGCATAGCAACATGGCTTATGCATGGCTTGCCAAAGCACCAGTTGGCAGAGCTTGACAGGATTGCTGTGCTGCCGGAATACAGAGGAAAAGGCATCGCAAAACCATTGTTTGAGGCGCTGCTTAAAGACACAAAAGCATTCTACAAAAAGCACAAGTCAAAATTAAGGAAGATGTACATAATGACCCATTATGACAATGCAAGGGCGCATAAGTTTTACGAGAAGCTAGGCTTTACGCATGAAACAACCCTGAAAGAGCATTATTATGCTAACAAGGATGAATATGTGTACAGCAGGTTTTTCAGTTGAATTCTTGGTTATCCTAAATTTCATTTTTAATATAAAAATTAAAAATATGCTACCCATCTAATGTATGGCTATAATGGTGCTTCATATAAAAGTAGTGTTTGAATAGTGAGATTAATAACACAATAATATCAAAACAATCCCAATATCCTAAAAAACCAGAGGTTTTTGGGAACTTAAAAATTTACATTTTTAAGTAATTCAAAAACTGCTCTTTTGTTTCACATTTGAAATAAGGATTGTTTTTCTTTTCATTCGCAATCGTTGAATATGGAATTTCCCCATAGTCATGCCCGGGATAAACTTCGATGTCGTCTTTTAATTTTTTCAGTTTCTGCAAGCTTTCAAATAACTTTGCCGAATCTCCTCCTGCTAAATCAGTCCTGCCAATTGCATTAACAAACAAAGTGTCGCCTGTCAATAATTTGTTTTCGATAAGAAGGCAGATTGAGCCGGGAGTATGCCCCGGTGTATGAATAATTTTTATTTTTATACTACCAACTTTAATTACATCATTATTTTTTAGTTTAATTTTTTTATTTTTACTTTGAAAATTTTTTGAATTTTCTAAGTTCCCAGAAATCTTCAATTTCTGTGATATTGTTGATTTTAGGAATTGTTCGTCGTCTTTATGAAAATATATTTCCGCTTTTGTTTTATCTCCCAATTCATTTGCTTTTTGAACATGATCGTAATGATAATGAGTCAAAATTATTTTTGTTATCTTCAATTTTTCTTTATTTGCAATATCAAATATTTTATCAACATCCCAGCCTGCATCAACAACAGCAGTTTCTTTTGTTTTTTCATCTCCAATAATATAAACAAAATTCTGCATTGGACCTACTGGGATTTGCTTGAAGAGCATCTAAGTCACCTTCCTCGCAAAACTCAAGAAGCCAGAATGGCCTATGCCTTTGCTTTTCGGCCTCACCCTTCTTTCCTCAATTTCCCATTCCCTCTCTGTGATTTCTGCTGTTTTTATATAAACAAAATTTTCATTTTTTCTTAACTCATTTACAAAGTCAGCAACTTGTGGCACAGAAGGGCTGTAAGAAACAAGAAAGCCGCCTGGCTTTAATGCCTTGGCACAATTATCAATTGCCTTCCACGGCTCTGGAACATCAAGAATTGCAACATCTATGTTTTTTTCATCAATTTCCTTATAAATGTCTTTGTTTTTTATCTTTATATTTTTCAACCTAAGAAATTCAATGTTTGATTTGACGATTTCTATAAAATCTTCTCTAATTTCGTAAGTCACGATTTCTTTTGCGACTGAGGCGAGAAAACAAGCTAATGCGCCTGAGCCGGAGCCAGCATCAAGAATCCTGCTTTCTTTGTTAATGCCAGTTTCAGCAATAATAAAACCTATATCTTTCAATGGTATTATCTGAGCGTCCCTCTTTATTTTCCTGTATAGGTCTATGAAATATGGATTGAATACAAAGAACTCTTTGCTTGTGTTTGATTTTAGTAAAATTCCTTCCCCTGCCTCTTTAAGGTCTTCTTTTTTTATAAACCCGTATTGGGTATGCAAGTCCTCATCAAGATTTTTGGCATAGAATTTTTTGCCATGCTTAGTTATAAGCACTTTTTTTATTGATTCCATAAGTAAAAATAGAAAGAAGTAGTCTATAAAAAATTAATTAAAAAATTTACTTGCCTTTCTTCATTGCCATTGATGGCTTGCAGTGGCTGCATGACGGCATCGCATATTTCATAATGCCCTTCAGCACGAACAAAGCACCAAGCACTACCCATATGTCCCACTGGGAGTAGTACCACCTAACCAAAATTAAAACAACACCAAACACTACCCATTTGGCTGCATGGCATTTTCCACAATATCCGTCATGACATGTTGAATCCATTTTTTACCTCCATTTATTGATTTAATATTCTTTAAATCAGTAGTATAAAAACTTTGCTATTCGGCGGCTTGTTTGCAAGTTAACTCGTAATTAGAAAGATTTAAGGGGCTTTAGCCCC
>CAYIKX010000027.1:0-10387 GCA_964364025.1 uncultured Methanosarcinales archaeon | reverse complement strand
ACAAAGGAAATCCAAAAGGAACAATATTCAAGGGGGCAATCGCAAAAGAAGCATGCGAAAGATGGCCGGGAATAGCAAAAATAGCAAGCATAGTAATTTAAGTTTCAAATGAAAAATTTTTCAAAGGCGTGGAAGGGCAGCAAGAAACCAAGAAAGCAAAGAAAGTACAGGCTGAACGCTCCGCTTCACATCAGGCAGAAATTTGTGCATGTGCATGTCTCAAAAGACTTGAGGAAAAAATATGGCAGGAGAAATGTAGGCTTAAGGAAAGGAGACAAAGTTAAAATTATGTGCGGACAATTTGAAAAGCACGAGGGAAAAATCGAAAATGTGGACTTGAAGAAAATAAAGGTTTTTGTCAGCGGCGTTGAATTGACTAAAAAAGATGGGACTAAAAAACTGCTGGCATTGCACCCGTCAAACATCATGGTCACAGAATTAAATTTGGATGACAAATTAAGGCAGAAGTCTCTTGAGAGGAAATAATATGGGAAAGAACCATCTAAAAAGATTGGCGGCACCTAAAGCTTGGGATGTTAAAAGAAAAGGCATCAAGTTTATCACAAAGCCTTCGCCTGGACCGCATGGCTTAGACGCAGGAATGCCTTTTAGCGTGCTCTTGAGGGACATTTTGAAAAATGCCGATACTTTGAGGGAAATCAAAAAAATAATTAATATGAATGAAATAAAAATCGATGGCAAAATCAGAAAAGATTTTAAGCACCCAGTCGGGCTTTTTGACACTATTGAATTTAAAAACACAAATGAATACTTCAGAATCATATTAAGCAGAAAGGGTAAAATTGAATTAGTAAAAATAAAGAAAGAAGAAGCATCCCTTAAGCCATGCAAAATAATCGGAAAAACAATGGTAAATGGGAAATTGCAATTAAACCTATATGATGGAAAAAATATTCTAGCCGATAATGGTGTGTATAAAGTCGGCGACACGCTTCTACTAATATTGCCAGAGCAAAAAATCAACAGGCATTTGAAACTCGACAAAAAATCAACAATATTCCTGACAGGCGGAAAACATACGGGAGAAATTGGAAATGTTGAGGATATTCTTGAAAACAAGGTAATATACAAAGATAAAGAAGGAAATTTAATAGAAACCTCAAAAAAATACGCTTTTGTCGTTGGGGATATTAAGCCTCTAATCACGCTTGAATAAAGATGAATATAATGAAATCAATAAAGATAGAGAAGGTAACGCTGAATATCGGCGCTGGGAAAGATCAGGCTAGATTAGAGAAGGGATTATCATTGCTTAATGCAATCACAAATGAAACTCCAATAAAGACCATAACCAGCAAAAGAATACAGGAATGGGGATTAAGGCCGGGCTTGCCTGTAGGGTGCAAGCTAACCTTAAGAAAAGACAAGGCCGTCAAAATACTTCCAAGATTGTTTGATGCTGTAGAAAACAGGTTAAGCGAGAGGCAATTTGATGATAATGGCAATCTTGCATTTGGAATTCACGAATACATAGAGATCCCGGGCGTTAAATACGACCCAAAAATAGGCATTTTAGGCCTGGAAGTGTGCGTTACGCTTGAAAGGCCTGGCTACAGAATCAAAAGAAGAAGGTTATTGGCAAGAAAAATACCGGCAAGGCACAGGATATCAAGGCAGGAAGCAGTAGAATTTATGACTAAGAATTTCAATATAAGGGTAGGGGAAGAATAAGCATGACCTATAGCGATTACAGGAAAATGTTCAAGCAATTAAAATCCAAGCCGGTTAAAATGCAGAAATATATCAAGCATAATACCCCGAAATCAAGAAAATACGGCAGAGCAACAAAAAAATGCAGAAGATGCGGCAGGCCAGGAGGCCATATAAGCAAATACGGCTTAGGAGTCTGCCGAACATGCTTTAGAGAAATTGCAATATCATTGGATTTTAAAAAATACAGCTGAAATCAAAATGTTGAATGACCCATTAGCTAATATGATGTCATTGGTCTTGAACAATGAAATAATTGGAAGATCTGAGTGCATAATAAAACCAGTCTCAAAAGTAATCAGGGAATCATTGAAGATTATGAAACAAAACGACTACATAGGCGGCTTTAAGGAGGTGGAAGACAACAGAGGCAATTACATCCATCTTACCCTGATAGGAAACATCAACAAGTGCGGCGTTATAAAACCCAGATATAGTATAAAAAGTAATAAATTTGAAAAATTCGAGAGGAGATACCTCCCAGCAAAAGATTTAGGAATTTTGTTTGTATCAACCCCAAAAGGCATTATGACGCATTACGATGCAAAAGCGAAAAAACTTGGGGGCAAGCTTTTAGCTTATTGTTATTAAATGACAAAACAAAGAAGCAAGACTAAGGAGAAAATAAGCACTGAATTAGATTTACCTGATGATGCAAGCGTTCATTTGAACGGCTCAAACTTAATAGCCAAAGGGCCAAAAGGAGAGGTCAAAAAAGATATTAAAAAATATAATATTTCAGTAAAAGTGGATTCTAAAAAAATTATTTTTGAATCTGGAAAAGCAACAAAAGAAAACAAAAAAATGCTTGGCACATTAACAGCCCAGGTAAAAAATATGCTGAAGGGAGTTATGCAAAATCATACTTATATTTTGAAAATATGTTCCGGGCATTTTCCGATGAATGTAAGCACTGATGGCAACAAACTCAGTGTCAAAAATTTCCTTGGGGAAAAGGTGCCAAGAGTTTTGGAATTAAAAGAAGGGGCTACTGTAAAAGTGGAAAGTCCTTTGATATATGTTATAAGTTCGAATAAGGAAATTGCTGGGCAGGTTAGTGCTGATATTGAGCAATTAACTAGAAGACCAGGCTTTGACACAAGAATTTTTCAGGATGGTATATATATCATAAACAAAGACGGCAAGGAACTGAAATGAACCAAAAGAAAATTAACTAAATGAGCTTTGATAATAAAAATAAAATGGCACAACTAAACACACTATTGGAATTGAGGAGCAGAATCAAGGAGAAAAAGCCTGATTTTATCAGGCAGGACAATCCAAAAAGGATGAAAGTTAATGACAAATGGAGAAAACCAAAAGGCATCCACTCAAAAATAAGGCATCACTTCAAAGGCAGGAGAAAAATGCCCTCTACGGGCTACAAATCACCTAAAAAAGTGAAGGGATTTCACTCTTCTGGTTTGATAATGGTAAGGGTATTCTCATCTGCTGATGTTAAAAATATAAAAAAAGAAAATGAAGGCATTATAATACCAAAAAACATTGGGATGAAAAAAAGGCTGGAGATACTTAAAAAATCAAAAGAGTTGGGTGTAAAAACCTTGAATTTAAATTTAGATGAGAATATAAAAAGAATTGAGGAATTTATCAACTCAAAAAAGAAAAAAGAAGTCAAGGAAATGAAAAAGGAAGAAGTTAAAGAATTAAGACAAGCCAAAATCAGAGAGCCACAGCAGAATCTAAGCGACGAGCAGAAGAAAGAAGCTGATAAGAAGGAAAAAGACAAATTACTGATAAAGAAGGCATAAAATGTTGGACGTGCAAAGAAGATTAGCAGCGCAAATATTGAAGTGCGGGGAACATAGAATTAGATTTGATCCTGACAGACTAGAGGAGATAAAAGAAGCAATAACAAAAGCTGATATAAGGTCCTTAATAAACAACAAATATATTTCAAAAAAAAGGATGTTAAACACATCAAAATTCTGGGCTAGAAAGAGAAAAGAGCAAAAAAAACACGGCAGGCAGAAGGGATTTGGCTCAAGAAAAGGTAAAAAAACTGCAAGGCTTGAGCCAAAAAGGGCATGGATCAATAAAATCAGGCTGCAAAGAAATTTTATCAAATCATTAAGAGATAAACATATAATAGCCAGCACAGATTATCATGAGCTTTATATGAAAAGCAAAGGGGGATTTTTTAGGAGCATAAGGCATTTGAAATCGTACACGCAAGAAAGAGGTTTGGTAAAAAATGGGAAAGGGTAAGATTTTTACAGTGCCTTTCAGGAGAAAGAGGCAGGGAAGAACGTATTACAAGAAGAGATTGAAAATATTGATGTCCAATAAATACAGGCTTGTGGTTAGAAAATCGCTAAGAAATTTTCAGGCATCGATTATAGAATACAATCCAAAAGGCGACAAGGTAGTGTTTACCATCAACACAAAATCATTGGAAAAGCTTGGATGGAAAGGTGACACTGGGAATCTGCCAAGCGCCTATTTGATTGGGCTTATCACAGGAAAAAAAGCCATGGAAAAAGGAGTAAAAGATGCTGTATTGGATTTAGGGTTCAATAATTCTGTAAAGGGCTCAAGATTGTATGCTGCTCTCGCTGGAGCGATTGATTCAGGATTAAAAGTCCCATTTAACCAAGAGGTGCTGCCGTCAAAGGATAGGATTTCAGGAGAGCATATAGCAAAATACGCGCAGTTATTGAAAAACAATAAACCAAAGTATGACAGGCAATTCTCAAATTACATAAAAAAAGGAATTGCGCCAGAAGATATTGTAAGACATTTTAACGAAGTAAAAGGCAAGATAAATGGCTAAGAAAAAAACAGAAGCAAAAGCCGATCCAAAAGAAAATATTGCGGAAAAGGCCGAGGAATTGCAGGACGAGGAGCTTTTAATAGAAAAGCCAAAAGAGGGACTGGCGACAGAGCTTGACGAAGTAAAGGAACTTGAGGAAGTAATAGTCGAAGAAGTTAAAAAGAAAGGGGCTTTTGAAAAAGAAGTATGGAAACCAAAAACATCTTTGGGATTAAGAGTAAAAAACGGCGAAATCGCCAATATTGACTACGTATTGGATAAAAGAATTAAGATACTTGAGCCAGAGATAGTTGATGCATTGCTTCCGAACCTCACAACAGATTTATTGATGGTAGGCCAGGCAAAGGGAAAATTTGGCGGCGGCCAGAAAAGAGTATTCAAGCAGACGCAGAAGAAAACCCAAGAGGGCAACAAGCCAAAATTTGCGACATTTGCAGTTGTGGGAAATGAAGACGGCTATATTGGCGCTGGATATGGCAAATCAAAGGAAACAGTGCCTGCAAGGGAAAAAGCAATAAGGCAGGCAAAACTTAATATTATAAAAATAAGAAGAGGATGCGGAGACTGGGGGTGCGGTTGCGGCGATGCGCACACTGTTCCTTTTAAAGTCAGGGGAAAAGCAGGCTCTGTGGAAATCACCCTGATACCAGCGCCGAAAGGGACCGGGCTAAAAGTGGAAAAAGAATGTCAAAAGATATTGAAATTAGCAGGCATCAAAGATGTATGGTCAAGAACAGAAGGCCAGACAAGAAGCAAACTAAACCTGCTATTTGCATGCTTTAAAGCCCTTCAGCAATTGATAGAGATTAAGATAAGCCAAAAAAACGTAGAAAAACTCAAGATAGTTGAAGGCTCGTTAAAAATAACAATTTAAAATGAATGGAAAAAGCGAAAGTAAAAATACCAAGCAATTGGCAGCGATAAGGATAAGGGGATTAACTCAGATAAAGACCAAGATAGAAGACACCTTGCAAATGCTAAGGCTGTACAAAAACAATTACTGC
The DNA here is from genome assembly GCA_964364025.1 of uncultured Methanosarcinales archaeon. Taxonomy (GTDB): domain Archaea; phylum Nanobdellota; class Nanobdellia; order Woesearchaeales; family GW2011-AR4. Next base: position 4,858 of record CAYIKX010000027.1, on the reverse strand, counting down.
TCTGTGCTTCCAAATAATCCTGTTTATGCTGGCATGCTGAGTAGGGCAAAGGATTATGTAACCTGGGGCGAAATAGATGATGAAACTTTTAAGCTGCTTGTTGAAAAAAGAGGGCAGCAATTCAATGGAAGGGAAACTGATGCCAAGAAAAAGATAAAATACAACGATTTTTTTGTCTTCAACAATAAAAAATTAAAGAAATATTTTCGCTTAAATGCCCCAAGAAAAGGTCTTGGAAGAAAAGGAGTCAAGCATTCGTACAAAGAAGGAGGCGCTTTAGGTTACAGGGGCAGTGCTATAAATGACTTGATTAAGAGGATGATTTAATTTGTCAAAAATAATTATCAAAATTATAAATCAATAAGATATAAAAAATCAAACAAAAATGACAGTCAACAGAAGAAAGAAAAACGACAGACAAAGAGGCTCTAAAACCCACGGATGGGGTGCCAAGAAAAAGCACAGGGGCAAGGGGCATCAGGGAGGGGCGGGCATGGCTGGCACTGGCAAGAGAGCTGACAGCAAAAAGCCCAGCATCTGGAAAGAGGATTATTTTGGAAAATATGGATTTGTAAGCAAGACCCCAAAAGTAAGAATTGATGCAGTTAACATAAGTTATATAGAAGAGCATCTTGACAATCTCATTTCAAAAAATTTAGTTAAAAAAGAGAATGGGTTTTATTATATTGAATTGGACAAGCTGGGCTTTAATAAGTTATTGGGAGATGGCAGAGTTTCCCTAAAGTTTAAAATAAAAACCCCTTATGCTTCAAAAGCAGCCATAGAAAAAGTGAAAGAAGTGGGAGGAGAAGTAGTTGGCGCTATTGAAGTAGAAAATGATAGCTCAAAATAAATAAGCTAAAAATTAAATAAAGCAAATATTTTTCAATCAAAATGTCTCTTTGGCAAACCATAATCTCAAATCTGCCAGAAGTTGAAGGCCCTACACAAAAGATGCTTTCTTTCAGAGAAAAGCTGAAATGGACTGGCATAGTACTGGCTATATTTTTTATTTTAGGTTTAATGCCGCTGTTCGGGCTTGGCATAAATGCTCTTCAACGGTTTGAGACTTTATCTATAATATTAGGCGCAGAATTCGGCTCTATAATCTCTCTAGGTATTGGCCCGATCGTCACTGCTTCTATAGTATTGCAATTGCTTAATGGCTCAGGCATTTGGAAATTTGACTTGACAAGCCCAGAAGGCAAAAAATCATTTCAAGGCACGCAAAAATTTTTGTCATTATTTTTTATTATTTTTGAAAGTGCAATATACGTATTTTTAGGCGGTTTGGCGCCAGCAGAGCAATTTAAAGGCACAGGCTTTTACTTTCAATTGCAGCTTATTTTAATTTTCCAGCTGTTTTTAGGCGGATTATTGATATTATTTTTAGATGAGGTTGTAAGCAAGTGGGGTTTCGGCTCAGGTATAAGCTTGTTTATTGCAGCTGGAGTCAGCAAAAGTCTTTTTATACAGGCATTTAATTGGCTGCCTGGCCCAAGCGGTTTGGCAGGTGTCACTTATTCGTCTGGAGCAGTGCCAGCTTTTTTTCAAAGCTTGGTCAATGGAGATGTCACAACTGCCCTGATAATGGTATCCGCAATCATCTCTACTGTCCTAGTTTTTGTTATCGCAGTTTATGCCCAGGCAATGAAAGTAGAAATACCTTTGTCTTTCGGCATGGTAAGGGGGCATGGCATCAGATGGCCTTTGTCATTTATCTACACATCTAATATACCTGTAATTTTAGTTGCTGCATTGATTGCAAATTTCCAGCTTTGGGGAAGGCTTTTGCAGAACATTGGCTGGCCATTGCTTGGAACTTTCAGTACTTCAACAGGCAGTCCAATTTCAGGCTTCGTTTACTGGCTGCAAGGTCCAGATATTGTGAGAAGTGTCATACAGCAGCATACCATTCTCATTGGACTTTCTCCTTATATGCAAGCTCTTGTTTACATGCTCTTTTTTGTTATAGGCAGCGTGATGTTCAGCATTTTTTGGGTGCAGACAGCAGGAATGGATGCAAAAAGCCAAGCACAGCAAATGATTTCAAGTGGATTGCAGATTCCGGGATTCAGAAAAGACGAGAGAGTTCTAGAAAGATTATTGAACAGATATATATGGCCTTTGACTATTATGGGAGGAATAACTGTCGGCTTTCTTGCAGCATTTGCAGATTTAACTGGGTCATTGACCAGCGGAACAGGGCTTCTGCTTACAGTCATGATAGTATATAGACTTTATGAAGACATTGCAAGACAGCACATGATGGACATGAATCCCATGCTAAGAAAGTTTATGGGTGGTTAAGATGGCATATTACGATTTTTTGAACATTGTTTTTGCGCCTTTGCTTAAACTGCCTCTATTATGGACAGTTATAATACTGTCTTTAATTGTTTCTATAATAATAATAATTATAACAAAATACACAACTGACCAAGCTTTAATGAAAAAACTGAAAGATGACTTAAAGGAGCATCAAAAACAAATTAAGGAGCTAAAAAGCGAGCCTGCAAAGGCTATGGAAGTGCAGAAAAAAGCAATGGAACTGAATATGAAGTATATGATGCATTCATTGAAACCAACTTTAATTACATTCGTACCAATAATTTTAATATTTGGATGGATGAGCTCGACATTTGCTTATGAAGGCATTAAGCCAAATCAAGAATTCTCTGTCAGCGCCTTTTTCAATAAGAATACAAATGGAAATGCGGAAATAATCATCCCTGAAGGGATAACAACGGTTGACAGCAAAACAAAAAAAATTGAAAATGACAAAGCAAGTTGGACTCTAAAAGGAGCAGAGGGGGAGCACATACTTGAATTTGTTTATAATGGTGAAAAGCAGCAAAAAAGCGTTTTGATAACAAAGAGTGAAAAATACATAGAGCAAATCAAAAAAACAAATGGCACAATCAAATCCATTCAAATTGACTACAAGCCAAAAAAAATACTGAACTTGTTTGGGTGGAAGCTCGGATGGCTGGGGACTTACATTATCTTCTCAATAATATTCACAATGGGCTTAAGAAAAGTGATGAAGGTGTATTAACTGCAAATCCCAATCTTCTCGGCCTTAACAGCATTCTTTGGGCATATCTCTGTCGCTTGCTCTGTCTTGATTTTTGGTATAAACTGCACTTGCTTTATATCGCCAAATACTGTAAAGTCATAGCTAACCTCCTTATCTTTTTTGTCGTATAATGAGTCTTGTTTAATTAGAATATTATCCAAATCGAAAAGTCTTGTTCCCTTCTCGCCAATAACCCATATAGCCAGGCCGTTTATATCTTCGCTTCCTGTATTATCAATGATGAAATTTATGTAGCCATTCTTCCCAAAGCCGCCAAAACAAACTTCAGCATTATTCAAATTCCTGATTTTAATCTCGACATTACTGCATTTATCTGCCGATTTGCCTAAGTTCAGGTTTAATCCCCAGTTCATTACAACAGAGCCTAAAGCAACTGCAAAAGCTATCAAAAGAATAGTAGCTATTAGCGGTGATACCCCTTTTTTCATCCAAAAAGTTCTAAGCATATTAACTGTATTTTGATTGAAGTATTGATATTTAAAGATTGTGCTAACCTTTATAAATAGTTATATATTCCTCAAAAACATGCCAGCACCAAGATTAAGGTCGAGAAGCTTAAGGAAAGTGTATAGAAAAGTCCCTGGCGGAAGAACTGCTGTTCATTATAAGAAAAAAAAGCCCAAAACTGCAAAATGCAGTAATTGCGGCGCTGTATTGAAAGGCGTTCCAAGAGAATTCCCGTTTAGAATGAGGAAGATGGCCAAAACAAAAAAAAGGCCAGAAAGGCCATTTGGAGGAGTTTTATGCAGCAGATGCATGAGGCAAGAAATAATTGAAAAGACAAGGCAATAAATTCATTTTAATTAATAATCCAAATTTTTAAAATAATATATAATAAAACAAACAACAAAGAAATCACTTGAGTGGATGGTGACATCATCAATTCGTGGGATTGAGCAAAGCGAAATCCCACTTGATTAAAGTGTCAACGGATTTAGCCGTTGGAGTGATTGGAGGGAAAGATGACGATAGAAATAGGAAGGCTTGTGGTGAAAATTGCAGGCAGAGATGCTGGCAAAAAAGCAGTTATAATAGATATTCTAGACGACAAGTATGTTCTTATAGATGGTGAAACAAGGAGAAGAAAGTGTAATATTCTTCATATCGAGCCGTTAAATCAGAAAATTGAAATAAAAAAGAATGCAAGTCATGAAGAAGTTGCTAAAGCTTTGAAAGAAATTGGGATAGAAACAAGGCAGACAAAACCAAAGCCAAAAACCCAGAAGCCAAGAAAGAAAAGAAAGACGCCAGAGCAGTTAAAAGCCCAAAAAGAAGAAAAGAGAAAATTAAGAGATCTATTCAAGCCAAAGAAAAAAGAGGAAAAAGTTGAAACAAAAGAAGCGACTTTGGAAGAGAAAGCTGGATTGGTGGAAGAGATGAAGAAAGAAACACAAGAAACAGAATCAGAGAAGAAAGAAGCTAAGCCTAAAGCTAAGAAGCCAACTGCGAAGAAAATAGAGAAGAAGGAATAAATTTATTTTTTGTTTTATATAGCTTGTTGCAAACCTCTATTAAAGACTTAATCTGTACTCTTTCTCAGTTCTTACTTGCACTAAAAACTCAAAAGCTAGTTTTCTTGCTTCTTGATATTTACCACGATTCACTAAGTAAATATATTTATAACATTCTTGTGCAAATTCATAGTAACCATCTAGTAGACAAGGCATTATAATCCAACCACTATATTCGGGACTAGCAGAATTATAGAGTATTAGTTTATTCAGATAATCCTTCAAAACCCACCTTAAAAATATGATG
>CAYIKX010000026.1:0-11009 GCA_964364025.1 uncultured Methanosarcinales archaeon | reverse complement strand
AATAAAATCCAAATCTCCACCCCATTTTATAGTACTTTTTAGAATTAGTATTTAAGTTTTGTTGATTACTATCTAATCCAGCACCAAACCGCATTTCTTGCAGTAGAATTCCTCGTTTGCATATTCAATGTCTTTGCTTCCGCAGTCAGGGCACTGCCTATTCAAGTCTTCTCTCTTAATGGTTTCTAGACTTCTCTGATTACCCCCAACATATGCCATATATGTAAATCGTGTAATATTCTATTTTTAAAGCTTTCGGTTTTAAAAAAACGAAGTCCAGTAAAAATTTTATTTTTACGCTGGTTTCGGTTTAGAATATGCTGTCAATAATATTAATTATGCCACACCATACTGGTAATTGGAATTACTTGGTTGCGAAAGCCTTTTTACCACGATATTTGCAATGGCGATTCCAAGTGCTTTAGCTAGTGGCGGTCTGCCCTTGTATTGAAAGCACTTTTGGGATTCAAAGCTGCCATTTATTAGGTCGTGAGTACCATTAAAATCATACAAAATGTTTATGACGTTTCTGTTTACATAAATAATAGCCGATGGAGCATAGCCAGGCTGGCTTACCCCGTTCATTTGATAGATTGCTACAACATCATAATCACCGTTTTGAACAAATCTGCTTAGGTCATTTGCGCTCCCCAAAATAGTTTTTTGATTTATACTGTTGGATTTATAGAAGTTAATGTCAAAATATAGCGCTCTGCCTGAATCATTTATTTCAACGTCAAGGCTAAAGGATGCAACAATATTTTCCAGATTGGATTGCGGAGGCTTTGAGCTTTGGCAGGTTAATTCAACCATTACAGGACGTGTTATTACAGCAGGCTCTGCAAGCAGAATCACGCCAGGCATTATTATCCGCAATATTTTAAGCAATATTTAAACCACCACGCTTATATTATCATGCTTCTCAACTCTTATCACATTCTGCACAAAGCTCTCAATCTTGCTTTCATGCGATACGAGTATTACTTGTTTCATGTTCAGCTGCTCCAAAACATCCCTGACTTTATCCAATTGTTCTGTGCTAAATCCATCTGTTGGCTCGTCAAGCATTATTATTTCTTTTGTCTTTATTCCAACAACAATGTCATTTATAACTTTGTTTAAAGCCAGCCTGTAAGACAATGCAACCGAAGTTTTTTCGCCGCCGCTTAAATTCTCAATGTAAGTTTCATAGCCATCCTGCTCTATTATTGGGGTAAACTCCTCATCAACCCTCACATTTATTGATTCGTCCTCCATCAAAATATCAAACCAGTTCTTAAATAACACATCAAACTGCGAGTGTATATTTACCATGACATGCTTCTCCATTGTCGACATCAGATTTACAAAAAACTCGCCTATCCAGTTGATTAGCTGCGAGATATAGGCAAGCTTTTCCCTTGCCTTTTGCTTTTCATAAATTTCTTTCTCTATGGTTACAATGAATCTCTTAATCGAGCCTCTTTCAGCCTCGTATTTTCTTTTTTCCAGTTCAAGAAATCTTTCCTGCGGCAGCAATTCATCAATTTCCTTCTTGACAATCCTGTATTTTTCCTCTGTCTGGGAGTATTTCCCAATCTTTGAGCCCAATTCCAGTTTTTTTGAATTAAGCAAGCCGATATCTTTTTTTACCTTTTCCTTCAGGCTTGATTTTTCCTCTTTTGAGTTGATTTTTTCGGAAAGATTTTCAAATTTTATTTTCAGTATATTAAAATAGTTTTGTTCTTTTACCAATGCATCAAGCTCCTTTTTTAATGCAGTTTTTATCTTTTCCAGGTTTGATTCGTCTTCCCTGCAGTTTTTTATCTGCTCAATCAGCTCCTCGTTTTTTTTGCCTTCCCTCGAGCTTATATCATGCTTGTGGTTTTCATCTACCTTCTGCTCGCACAAGGGGCATATTTCCAGTGATTGCATCTTTCTTATTGTTTCATTGCAATGCTCTATTTTTACTTCAAGCTCTTTTATTTTCTTTATTGTGTTTTTATAATTGGCATCAGCTTCGTTTATTTCTTTTTCTTTCTCTGCAATCTTTTGGTTTACGCTTTCTATATCTTCTATTTTTTTGCCTTCAATTTCCTTTTTAATTTCGTCAATTTGCTCATTTAGTTTTTTTATTTCTATATTCAGCCTATTATTCTGCTCTATCCTGTGGGCAAGGTTTGCTTCTGCAACACTCAGCTCTTTTCTTAAGGTATTCAGCTCCCTGATCTCATTTTCAGTCTGCTCAGCTGATTTCTTTTTTTCATTGACAATATTCTTAACCTCTTCAATTTTGGGGGCGATATCAATCAGCATATTGTCAATTTCCAAAATTTCTTTTTTTCTTTCCTCCAAATCCCTTCTTTTGCCGTCTAAATCCAAAATAAATCCCTCAAGATGCCTTTTCTTTTCCCTCAGGGATCTTATAATAATGCCGGAATTGTCTTTTACCCTTTTGTATTTGTCGATATTGAACACTTTTCTTAAGGTATCCAGCCTTATTTCCTTGTTTTCGTAAAGGATTTGTCTCATTTCCTCCTGGGGCGTGTAAACTGTATACCTGTAAATCAAATCCTTCCCTTTCTTCACCAAGTCTTTCGGGTAGCCGAGCAAATCAAGAATAATTGCCCTTAGCTCTTCTGATGTGCCTTCTTTTTTTAACCCGTTTATAACCACGTAGCCGGCTTCCTGTTTTATATCTTCGTTGCTTCTTTTTAATGCTCTTTTTATAAGGATATCTTTGCCTTCAATCTGCATTTTTAGCTCTACATGGCCTTCTTTTTTGCCATGCCGCAATAAAGTATATGCTGGCAGTTCGCCTTTTTTTGCGCCAAAAATTGCAAACTCTATCGCAAGAAGTATTGTGGATTTGCCTGAGCCAATGTCCCCTGCCAAAAGAACAGAGCCATTAGGCAGGCTTATTTCCGCATCTTCATAGCTTCTTATATTATGGAGCTTTATGGATTTGAGGAGCATAGGCAAAAGTAATCTTTGAAGTTATAAAAAGGTTGTTGGCAATTTTATAAAAATATACTACTTGAATATACAATCTTCAGCTAAAAACCAAAACCTTTATATATCTCATGATATATCTCATGATATATGGCGGAATTAAATGCTAGAGTGAGAAAATGGGGAGATTCTCTGGCAGTCATAATACCTAAAGAAATAGTCAATAATGAGAATATCAAAAAAGAAGACACTATCCATCTAAAAATAGAAAAAGGAATGGATTTTTTAGATTTATTTGGGATAGCAAAGGGAAAAATAAAGAAATCAGCGCAGCAACTAAAAAATGAGTCAAGAGAAGGCTGGAAGTAAGATATTTTTTCTAGACACGTATGCTCTCTACGAGCTTGCTCTAGGCAATGAAGCTTATAAAAGATATTTTACCGGTGTGGAGCCTATAACTACAATCATGAACCTCTACGAACTTTATTACTCTCTCTTAAGAGAAAATCTCTCTTCGATAGCAGAAAATTTCCTTGAAAGATTTTTGCCAGTTTGCGTTGAAATAGAGCCAAAGCTCATAAAGGAAGCCGCAATATTCAGGCTGCAAAACAAGAAGCTTGATTTGTCTTACATAGACACGCTTGGATATGTTACAGCCAAAAAGCACAATGCCAAATTCCTCACAGGGGATGAAAAATTCAGGAACATGGATAATGTAGAGTTTGTGAAATAATTTCACTACTTCTAAGGTATTACAAAATAGAAAGATTTAAAAACCTACTCTGATGTTATGGTTATATGCAAATTCCAGCAACAAGACTAGAAAAGTATTCACATTTTGCTAGCCTGAATTCTCCTGATGGTAGGTCTGAGCATTACGATCCAAAAAGAGGACATTATCAATTAAATCCAAACAGATAAGCAATAAATTCACTCAGCCAGCTTCTTCTTCAGATTCTCAATCACATGAACAGGCGTAGGGTCGATATTATTTTGAACTGCTAAATAATAAGAGGCAAAATCCGCATAATGCAATCCCGAAAACAACCTTGAAAGCAAATACGTGCCTTTTGTATAAACTTCCTCGACATTGACTTTTTGCGATATGATTTCCTTTGTTATGTCCATTCTTTTCTTTATTCTTTCATCGTCAAAATTGTCTCTGATGATTATAGCCAAGAACTTGTCCCTGCTCATTGATTGGTAGCTAACTATTTCGTTATGATTCATCTCTGAAAAGACATGGGAAAAAGCAGATGCTTTGCTGTTTTCATTGAATTGGGTTTTCCACCTGTAAACAACTGCGCCAAACTGCTCAGAAGCATAAATCAAAGGAGTTTTTTGCCCTATTTTTTTCGCTAATTTCTCGCCAAATTGCCTGAAATCCTCTTTTTGCGACAAGATGTCAAGCATTTCGCTTATTTCGCTTGGATTCTCCTTTACAATTCCTGAATTAACCAAAACACCAAGTACTGGAAAAAACAAATAGCCTAAAGCAGCCCTTGGCTGCAGACCTTTCGGGATTTTAATTGTTTTTTTTGAAATATCCCCTAGTTTTCCGCCGCTTGTAACAGCAATGATTTTTGCTTTTTTTCTCAAAGCGTCTTCATAAGCTGCTAAAGTTTCTTCTGTGTTGCCAGAATAAGAAACTGCAAATACTAGTGTATTTTCATTGACATAATTCGGCAATTTATAATCTCTTATTGTAGTTACAGGCATTTTTAAATCGTGCAGGTACAATCTTAATAGATCACCGCCAACAGCAGAGCCTCCCATTCCAGCTACAATAATATTATTTATTTTTCCGGAAACAGTCATGCCTTTTGCCAGCTCCAAAGCTGTCCTGCATTGATGGGGAAAATCCTCAATGACTTTAAGCATATTTGAATTATCAATTGGCATATCCTGAGAATAATATTAAGATATTAAAATGTTTGGATTATTGATTTAGTTTTATTTTAATGATGCTCTGACTCTGGCAACTAAATCTGGTTCAATAACCTTTCTCTCAATTTCCTCCACATCAGCGGTGACTTGTAGTAGAGAAATATCAAAGCGATTTGATATGAATTCTAAGTCGAGCCCATTAGCACCATGTAATTTTCTCTCAGCAATTATTCTAGCAATGGCAGCTTTCCTTAAATAGCCCTGCTTTTGTTGTCCTGTCACAGACTCTGCTTGGGCTAAGTAATACCTATTTACAGCCCAATATCTTTCATATGCTTTTTGATTTGGAATTATTATCATAACGAATTTTGAAAAGGCGTTGTTTTTTTAAACCTTATGCCCGAACTAAAACATAAAAAAACAAAAATGTCTGAAATAAAACATTTTTCTATATAACCAAATAAAAATATTTGGGTTATGCGGCAAATTCAAACGTGTATTCAATATTCATTTCGGTTTTCGTTCTGGTCTGCATGCTCTTAAGGTAATTTTTTATGCCAATAGTTGTTAAGCCAACTTCGTCTGCAATATCTGCTAAAGTTCTGCTAATAGGAACTTTGTTATCAACAATTTTTGGCTTTTGCTTTAAGATGTCAGTTGCCAATAATGCCGCTGTCAATGCCAGTCTGTCCAACCTATTAATACTGGTTTTTGCCAGCATCTCTATTTTTATGCTGAGGAAGTTCCGCTTCAGCTTGTGCAATATCCTTCACATAGAGGCTTACCAAAGTGCATAAGTTTGATGCAACTTGAAGATATGGCTCCATTTCTCATAGTATTCATCATAGTTTTTTAAATTTAACTATGTTAAAATGTTGACATATATTTCAAATACATTTATAAACACCCAGAAATTCCAAAACATTGTAAGAAATGTAGGCGCAGCTTGCCTGAATCTTGCTTAAAATTAAATAATGGAGGCTTAAGGTTAAATTGGGAATGTATCAATACATAAGAGAGGCTTGGAAAAAGCCTAATAAAATTCTGGAGCAATTACACAAGCAGCGCATGATTAAATGGCGCTCAGAGCCTGCTACAATAAGAATAGAAAGGCCCACAAGACTTGACAGGGCTCGTTCCTTGGGTTATAAGGCAAAGCCTGGTTTTGTTGTTGCAAGGCAGCGAGTTAACAGAGGCGGCAGGCAACGACCTCAAATCAGGCATCCAAGAAGGCCAAAGGCAATGAGCCGAAGAAAGGACTTGACCATGAATTACCAGCAAGTAGCAGAAAACAGGGCAGCAAGAAAATATCCAAATTGCGAAGTGCTGAACAGCTATTATGCTGGAGAAGATGGATTGCATTATTGGTATGAGGTTATTCTTGTTGACAGAACAAATCCTTCAGTTCTTGCTGATTCGCACATAAACTGGATATTCAGCCATAAAGGCAGGTCAGAAAGAGGCTTGACCAGCGCTGGAAAAAGGGCAAGAGGATTGCTGCGTAAAGGCAAAGGCGCTGAAAAAGTAAGGCCGAGCTTGAGGGCGCATCACAGGCATGGAAATTGATTTTATTTTCCGACAAATTTATATACTTCTTACTACAAGGTAGTGTTATGATGGATTTAGAGTGCCGTAAATGCGGATTTAAGTTCAGAAAAGAAAAAATCCCAAATAGATGCCCTTATTGCTCAAAAGAAGGTTCTGTTGGTTCATTGAAAACTGCGCAAGACTTGCTGGATGAAACTTTTGGCGAAGCCAGGCTAATGGATGAAGGGAGGGCAAAAAGAAGTTAATTTTTATCATCCTTCTTGCCTCTTATTAACTTCATTATTGGCTTTCTGCCGTAGCGGAATACTATTACCAAAAGAATAAGAACTACAATTGATGGTGCTACTAACGGATATTTTGCAAGCGCCCCCTCCGAGCCAACTAATGAGCTGCTTATTGAGGCAAAGCTGCCTGCAAACTTTTTGTAAGCAGGCCTGTTGTCATGTATTGTGACATTATTAGCCAGTACCTTTTCGTTTTGCTGCAATAAGCTGTTTATGCTTTCCTGCGCTGACTCTTCCAGATTTCGGGCCTTTTCCAGAATCTTTTCCTTGATTGGCTCAAGGTCTTTTTTTGTGGGCATTACAACATCATAAATTCCCAAAGGAACCTCTTTTGATAAATCAATAGAGAGGAGTTTTCCAGGCTCGATATTAATTTTTTTTATTATGGGGTAATTATTCAATCCGCTTTGAAGAATAAAAGTCAATTCGTCTTGAAATGGGATATTGCCCACATTCTCTACAAAAACACTTTCATTTTCATATATTATTTTTACTTCCCTTATCGTTGTTATGTTTATTGAAGCTTGTGACCTCAAATTTTTATAAGTGCTCACTAAAACATGCAAGCCCGGCTCTGCATATTGGCTGAACTCATAATCAATTTTCTCATTGCTCTGCGCAACTTTTCTGAATGCCTTATCCTTTTTTGGGGATGTTAATTCCAAGTCCAAAGAAGCGTTTATCAAATCATCAGCCTGATCGAATAAAGAAGAGGTAATGGATATTTTTGCGCCTGGAGCAAGCTGTGTTCCGCTCAGCTGCAGTTTTATATAGCTCGGCACAGCAGTTATATCAATCTCGATTGAGCCTTTGCCGATATTGTTTTTTGAGTCAGATGCGCTTATGCCTATTGTGTGTTTTCCGGATTTTATATTTTTTGGTATCACAAGATTAGCATTGAATTTTCCGTCAACAGCTTCAACAGGGTAAGAGTTGTTATCCAAATCAATATTTGTTGATGCTTTTAAGACATTATTGCCGAATGCCTCATTTACAATGCCAGCAATATGGATTGAGTCGTCTGGAGCTGAAATTATCTTTGTATTTACCGGAAGCACATTTAATTGATTTGTAACGCTGAAGCTGTTAGATTCTTTTTCTTCAATGGCCAGGTTATCATTTGTTGTCAAATCGCCCAAAATAATGCAGCTGCCCAGCATTGAGGAGGTAGCAGTCACTTCTGGGACTGCAATAGCTGTCCTGAAATTTGCCTCTAAGCTTATTGGTGTTAAGAAATACTGCAATTTGTAATTCTCGCATGAAATTGCCAATTTAAGCAGCCCTTCAAAATTCTTGTCCTGCAATACCGAAGCAGAAACTCTTATTTTGTTGCCAAGATTATAAATTGGTTGCTCGGTTTTTATTGTTATGTCGGCAAAAACTGCAGGCATAATTAAAAAAAATAAAAAGAATGACAGGTAAATCTTTTTCATAGGTTAAAACTCTGGTTACTTGTTTATATAATTTACTATTATGGAATCATAAAATTACTTGGCAATTTAGTTTTAGCGACCCTGCGAAGCGAAAGTGCAACGTGGTTGCACTCTTAAAAATATCAAAAATCGGGGCTAAATTTTGTTTAGTTATATTTGATTAGTGTATTGTCATCAAAAACGTAGGATAGAATACGGTAGATAGTTATTTATCATCATCTTTTGGCGGCTGAAAGAAAGTAAACCCATCTTTAATTGGCTGCTTAAAATTTTCTTTTATTTTTTCAAGATAAGCCTCTATAAGCAAAATAATTTCAGCATCAGGAATACCTGAATTATTGGACTTAATTTCAAACCTTATAGTATTGTCCTTGATTATTTTATCTATGAGCAAACCAAATCTCAAAACAATCTCTTTAGAACTATTTGACCTGTCGTGGTTGACCATTGCTTAGAACCCTCTTTAATTGAACTTAAATCTATATCAGGGAATAATTCTTTCATTTCCTTCCAGAAAGCCTTTACATCAAAAGTTTTGCTTTTCATGAATGAAGTCAAGTCTTACGTTTTATTTAAATGTTTCTGTTTTATTTTGGATGATTTTTATTCGTTTAATTCTTTAAAAAGCGAAATTTTAACATTTATTAATTCAATCACAACCCCAGCCTGTTATCAATCTCTTTAGCAACATCTTTTAAATCATCACAAGCCCTTTCTATGTCTTTCTCAATTTCATCTATAAGGGATTTAAGATTTTCTACTCTCAAAGTATACCTATTTCCTTCATGAATTACCAGCCCAGACTCCATAAGCTTGTTAATGTGGTGTATAATCGTGCCTCTTGTCAAATCCAGCTTGGCAGCAAGATCATCGCTTGTAAGGTTTTGATGCGCTTTCGAAGATTTTAATAGCTCTATAAACACCCTAAAAGTGCTCTTATCCTTGTCTCTAAGATTAAATAAGCCTAAAGAGGAGCCAAACCATTGAAGTTCTTGATTCAGGTTATGCTCGCTTGGCTTTCTAATATTTACTATAGTTATTCTCTGCCTGATATATACCATATAAATCTAATAAGATTGCTTATATTTAAATCTTTGCCGAAAAGTTTATATATTAGTTTATATTACCTACTTCTAGTTGACTTAAAGTCAACAAGAATTATAGGCACAAAATGGAAGCAAAAAAAGAAGATAAATTTGAAAAAGCAAAAGATAGAGCACTAAGAAGGTTAATAGCGAAATATCCAGATACCGAATTTGAACCAGGACTTTTTGTTGGTCTTCCACCGATAAAATATGAAAAAGAATATCAAAAATTTTATGACGAGGAATTAAAAAAATTAGAAGAAGAACAAAAAACAGATAAGAAATCAGACGAAAAAGAAAATCTGCAAAAACAATTATCTGAAAAAGACAAAAAACTGGAAGAAATGACAGACACTTTGAAAAGACTGCAGGCAGAGTTTGAAAATTACAAAAAAAGGATAGATAAAGAAAAAATTGAGTTTGTAAAATATGCGCATGCTGATGTGATTGAAAGTATGCTTCCTGTGCTTGACAGCTTTGAGATTGCTCTAAAGAATACAAACGACAAGGAAAAGTTTGTTGAGGGCATAAAAATGATTTATGCTCAATTTTATTCAATACTTGAAGCAGAAGGCCTGAAACCAATAAAAGCAACAGGCGAGAAATTTGACCCTTACAAGCACGAAGTTTTGATGAAAGAAGAGTCAGACAAGCCAGAAGAAACAATTCTGGAAGAGTTCCAGAAGGGGTATATGTTAAATGATAGGGTATTAAGGCATAGCAAAGTTAAGATTAGCGGGAAATAAAACAACCGTCCCGTCAGTTGACGACGGAAAACTTTTTAGAAAAAAGTTTTATCAAAAATGTACCATCTTCGATGGCACGAACAATAAATAGGCGAGACAAAAATCATTGGCAGTAGAGTTTTGCCGAGCAGTAAAATTTGTGCCGAAGGCACAGATTGAAAAAATTAAAAGTTAAAAAATACTATTTAATGGAGGAATAATAAAAATGTCAAAAGAAAAAATCATAGGCATTGACTTGGGAACAAGCAACAGCGCTGCTGCTGTCTTGCAGGCAGGCAAACCTACAATAATTCCAAGCGCAGAAGGAACAACTGCTTACGGAAAGGCATTTCCAAGCGTGGTTGCATTCACAAAAGACGGGCAGATTTTAGTAGGCGAGCCAGCAAGAAGACAAGCTGTAAGCAACCCTGAAAGAACGATAATGGCTGCAAAGCGCAAGATGGGCACGAATCATAAATATGTTATTGAGGGCAAGGAATATACGCCGCAGCAGATTTCAGCTTTCATTCTTCAAAAGATAAAGAAAGATGCTGAGGAATTTCTTGGGGATAAGATAAATAAAGCAGTTATCACAGTTCCTGCCTACTTTGACGACAATCAAAGGCAGGCAACAAAAGATGCAGGCGAGATAGCTGGATTGGAAGTTGTAAGAATAGTAAATGAGCCAACATCTGCTTCAATGGCTTATGGCATTGACAAGCAGGACAAAGAACTTAAGATTCTGGTTTTTGATTTAGGCGGCGGAACTTTAGATGTTACCATAATGGAATTTGGCGGAGGAGTCTTCCAAGTGCTTTCAACTTCCGGAGACACGCAGCTTGGCGGAACAGATATGGACCAGGCAATTACAGACTATCTTGTTTCGGAATTCAAAAAAACAGAGGGCATTGACTTAAAAAATGACAAGACAGCAATGCAGAGGCTTAGAGAAGCAGGAGAAAAGGCTAAGATTGAGTTGTCAACAGTTTTTGAAACAGACATTAACCTGCCTTTTATAACAGCAACAAACGAAGGCCCGAAGCACCTTACTATGAAGCTTACAAGAGCAAAGCTGGAGCAGCTTATCGACCCAATAATAAAAAGATGCAAGCATCC
>CAYIKX010000025.1:0-11147 GCA_964364025.1 uncultured Methanosarcinales archaeon | reverse complement strand
CAAGAGATAAAAAATAATTATTTTAATAGCGCATTGATTCTGTGCAGTTTCATTTTGAAAAGGTTCGATAAAGAGTTATTTAAAGGTTATTGAAAATGTAATTAACTAAAAAATTCTTGATAAATGACTTTAAATATTATTCTGCTAATTCGTATATTATGGAACCAATTATTCTTGCATTAGGTTTTTCTGTCATTGACTTTTTTATACTATATGGGTTAAAAAACTTTAGATAAAAACTATAAACCATTTGATATTATAAGATTTTGGATGGTTTTTACAGGATTGATTTCTCTAATTGCCTTCTTATTTGTCGGCGTTCACATTAACTCTAACACATACTACATAGGTTTATTAGGCTTCACTTTTGTTCGTGCACTCCACTTCAAAAAGTATTTCTTTATCGTTAATTTTAACATCTTTAATCTTGATATAAGGAAACCCTAATAGTTGTTCAAAAATCATAGTATACAAAAATGTATACTAATCAATATTTAGTTTTTTCTTACCACTCACGGATTTACTCAAAGAGCCATTTATACTGCGTAATTACACAACTTTTAAATGGTAAATCTTTTAAATCTAGAGCATACACCCTACAAAATGTCAAGCAACAGAATACTTGTTACGGCTGCATTGCCCTACATTAACAATGTCCCGCACATGGGCCATATTGTAGGTTCACATCTACCTGCCGATATATTCTATAGGTATATGAGGTCAAAAGGTGTTGAGGCTTTATTTATCGGAGGTTCTGACGAACATGGAACCCCGTCTGCAATTGCAGCAAAAGAACTTGGGCTGCAGCCGCAGCAACTAGTGGACAAGCTTCATGAAATACATCAAAGAGTTTATCGAAGACTCAATATAGCATATGATAATTACTCCAGAACCTCAAATCCCACTCATCATGATACAGTCAAGACATTTTTTGAGAGAATCCGACAGAATGGATTTACCCACATGGGAAAAATAGAAATGTACTTCTGCCAGAGCGACAATATGTTCCTGCCAGATAGATATGTTATAGGAACATGCCCTAAATGTGATTACGAGGCAGCAAACGCTGACCAGTGTGAGAACTGCACAGCAGTTCTGTCACCCCAAGAACTTATTGACCCTCACTGCAAAAGCTGCGGTTCTGAGCCGGTCATGAGGGAATCGGAACACATTTACATAGAATTGGGAAAATTAGCTGATAGGCTGAATACATGGGTAGAAAGCCGAAGAGGCGTTTGGAAGCCAAATGTTTATAGCGAAGCAAAAAAGTGGTTGAACGAAGGTTTGAGAAGTAGGTCTATAACAAGAGATATGGAATGGGGAATACACCTGCCAGTTCAGGGTTTGGAAGACAAAGTATTCTATGTTTGGTTTGATGCGCCAATTGGATACATTACTTTTACAAAAGAGATGGGTCAAGGTATATTTGAGGATTACTGGATGGACCCAAACTCCCAGGTGTTTCACTTTCTTGGTAAGGATAATATTCCTTTTCACACTATATTCTGGCCGTCTATGTTGCTGGCGCATGGAGGCTTAAATCTTCCATTTAATGTTGTTGGACAGAACTACCTGAACTTTGAAGGGCAGAAATTCTCCAAAAGCAAAGGCATTGGTGTTTTCTGCTACAACCTGCTCGATTCAGATGTAAATATTGATGTGCTCCGTTCCTATTTGACAACAGTTATACCAGAAAGCAGAGATGCCGATTTCAAATGGGATGGGCTAAAAGCAATCACCAATAGCGAGCTAATTGGAAAATTAGGAAATTTTTTCAACAGAACATTGGCACTGGTCTGGAAGAATTTTGAAGGAAGATTAAACTACAGGGGAACAGTCTCCTCAACTGATTTGGACAATCACATAATCGGAGTGATAAGTACAGCACCACATGCTATTGGAGAAGCATTCGCTAGAGCAGAATTCAGGGAGGCATACAGAAGAATAATGCAATATGCTACAGAAGGCAATGTTTATCTAAACATGACTGCACCATGGACAGCGGTGGCCTCTGGAAATTCAGAAGAAGCAAGAAGAGCCCTATATCTGGCAGTAAATTTATGCAGGTCATTGGCAATTGTTGCTCATCCAATACTTCCTGAGAGTATGCAAAAAATGTGGTCAGAACAATTGAATCTTAGTGGTTCTGTATCTCAAGTAGGATTATGGAACGAATCAACTAATATAGGCTTGCCAGCAGACCACAGCACTAAACCACCAAGCCCGCTCTACTCAAGATTTGACGATGCCTCAATAGCCTCGCTAAGAAAACACTTATCAAAAAGTCATTCATTGGAGGAGCTCGTAAGAATTTAGCCAAATTATGGATTACCATTACTGTAGTATTTTGCGTGAGGTGGAAGAATCGATAAAAGATTAATGGACAAGGTATACGAACATATTTCAGCCTTGTTTCCGCTGGGATATAGGGATAGAGAATTTAATACTTTTATTGACTCTTTAAGGTTAGTGCTCGACGAATTAGTAAAGGGTCGAGATTCATCTCGAATTATGGGAGATGCAGACAAAGATACATATAGTAGATTGACGAGCAAATGGGCAATGGTTCCTCAAGAGTGCAAAGACCCAAAAGCTACATGTGAAGAAATTGTGAGGGACCTTTTCCAGAGGGTGCCAAGATGGAGAAGTCCACAACTGATTTACAATGTGGGCACAGCAGTTAACTCTGCAGCTTCAGCGGCCTATTCATTGGCCCTGGATGAGAATATCTACAATATAAATGATGGCCTTGCAGGAAACATGCTAGTCGCTGAGCAGGCGGTAGCCCAATTTCTTGCTCAGATAGGAGGAATAGAAAAAAAATGCATGGGGTTGTTTACCTTTGGAGGAACTGGCACAAACCTTTACGCAATAAAAATCGGACTTAGAAAAGCGGCTCCAGACTCAGGCCGAAAAGGCACTCCGAAAAACCTGAGAATAATCATCACAGAAGACGCCCATTTCTGCCATAATGTCTCAGCAGATTGGCTCGGAATAGGGACTGATAATGTGGTAGTAATATCTGCTAATTACGACCGCAGAAGTAACATAGAAGATGCAGAAAGTAAAATGCGCCGAATTCTTGAGAGTGGAAATCTATTGTCTTCTATCACGATAAACGGCGGAACAACATATGGTCATGTCGTTGATGATATTCCTGCATTTGTTAGGTTAAGGGACAGACTTGTGCAAGATTATGCTCTCAATTATAGGCCTCATCTTCATGTTGATTCTGTCATTGGCTGGGCTTGGCTGATGTTCAGAAACTACGATTTTGAGAGAAATGAGCTAGGCATTAACCCACAAGCACTTTCTATGATAAGAGAGCAGTACGCAAGAATCTCACAACTAAGGTTAGCTGACTCTTGGGGTGTGGACTTTCATAAAGGAGTAGGATCATGCCCGATTGATTGCAGCATATACATGGTAAATGACATAACTGATTTAAACCTTCTCTCCAAGAAAGAGGGAGGTGTAGATATCCATCATCTGGCAAAGGAATTTAGTTTCAATTCTCCTGCAGATTACACACTTGAAACTTCAAGAGCGGGAGGAGCAGCTCTTGCAGCATTAGTTTCATTGCACACTCTTGGAGTTAGAGGCTACCAAAGGAATCTTGCTAATGTTATAGAGCAGACTATTTTAATGCGGAATTTGGCTAGAGGTCAACGTGATATAGCAGTATGTCATCCAGATGCCTCTTTGGGATATGTTACCATGCTGAGGCTTTATCCGCCTGAGATGATAGACGACCCAAGGATGCTATTGGAGTTCACAGAGCAAGATCCTCAAGTCAGGCAATTTTCCGAATCTGTTGACAAATACATGAAGGAATTTTTCAATTGGGATTACAAAAATAGAATGCTGAAAAATGAAGGCATGGAGTATTCATTTAGCACATCTTATGCTCAATTGCCGAGCGGGGCAAAAATTTCAGGCGTTAAGCTGTATCCAGTATCGCCTCATTCCACTGAGAGGCATGCGAGAGAGGCTATTGAAACGATTGCAAGACAAAAAAAGATATTTGACAATCATGTTTGGAAAAAATGAATCAAAAAAAGGTTACACTAGACAAAATTATGGAGGCTATTGCAAAAGATACAGAGTTGGAAGCTTTTGTTTTCTTTGGAGGTACACCCATTGATTTGCTTTCTGGATTTGCTGATGAATCATCCATAGGAGACCTTGATATATCAGTGCGCGGTATTGACGCAAAAAATATGGATAGATATGAATCAACCATCCAAAAAAATGGGTATACCATTACAAAAGCAAGAAGGCTCTACATCATTAGCAGGACTATTCCTGTTTTTACAACGTTCGCCAGAAAAGGGAAGACTGTAATTGATGCTAACTTTATGGAAGATCCGACACATGTTGGGCTTTTTAATATTGATTCATTGTATATCCTTTTTCCCGGTTATACATTAGTGGACTCACATGGCACTTTAGAGGGGCTAAGGAGCAAGACAATAGTTCCAATCCAGGACCTCGGCAGTGAAAGTCCATATTTCCTAGCTTCAAGGTTTGTTTATGTTTGCGCAAAATATGGCATTAGTATGACTGATGCACAAAATTCTGGTGTTGCAGAAGCGATTGTTAGGCATATGGTCAGCGAGCCTGTAGACCCACGAGGGGAGTTTGATTCTTTCCTCTCATCTGTGTTCAAGTCAATTCTTACGGCTCAGGACAAGGCTTCTTACCTAAGGGAACTAATTGAAATCGGCATATTAAGCCCAAGATTATTAGATCTTGAAGCATCAGTTAAGCAAGTAATGGCCAGCAAGCACATTCCTGAGATAGAAAAAATCGCCACTGTTAATGAGTTGGTTAATTTTCTTGCAGGATATATGCCTCAGCCACTAAGAAGGAATTTTTATGATAAAATTAAGCCACTATATAATAGGACTTGGGAAAATGATGACAGAAGAGTAGTTGAGATTCGTCCAACATAAAGGTTGCGAGGTGATGAGGATGAATTGCTTTATATATCTAGACAAAAAAGTAAACATAACATGTTGCAGGCATCCCCAGTATTGTGGGACGCTGGTTTTTTTGCAATGGTGACCAAATGTTGCTAGCTATCGTTGTTTCGGCATTGAACGAACAAGAAAACATTGGCAATGTTTTACACACACTTGACAACCAATTAGATATGTTGGGAAATGAATTTGACAAATCAACATATGGTGTGGTGGTGGTAGATAATGGCAGCAATGATGCAACACCAGAAATTGTAAGACAGTTTAGCGGACAAAGCAAAATGTTCGTGAGATTAGTACATGAAGCAGAACAAAGTGTTATAAGTGCAAGAAAAGCAGGCGTTCGCGAAATTAAAAACAAACACCACGTTTTTGGTGATACAAGATACATTGCTTTTTGTGATGCCGATGTTCTTGTGCCAAGAAACTGGGTTGATTCCATTTTAACTGGATTTGAAAAGAGCAATGCTGATGTATTGTCATTTAACGGGTCCTTTCCACATTCATTTTGGATGAGAGTTCCAGACCTTGCTGAAAGGTACATTGCTGAGGTAGGAACATTATTCTTTCCCGAGGAGACAATTATTTATTATGGGGCTCAAAAAAGGGAGATTAGATTTACGAGCCAGATTTATGCAGATTTTGTAAGGCCGCCAAGCGGCGGATTTTACGCAATCAGCTTGAGAGCTTATGACCAAGTAGGAGGTTATAAAAGAGAATTTACAGAAGAAGGAAAAGAAATTGACGGTCCTACGTGGAGGCTTTACCATAGACTAATGTGGGCAGGAGGAAAGCTTCGTTTTGTTCCTGAGGCTAATATGACTAACAGCCCCAGAAGACTGCTTGGCGACCCAATGAGATTCTTTGGAATACAATCATATTCCCAATTAGGCGACCTGCCGCAAGATATTCGGAACGTTAGCGAAGACAGATATGGACTTGTTAATGGACTTGCCAATCGCATTGATTTTGGTGCCATACAAAGATATATCATAGAATATTATCTTATTATGCCATGCGTATGCGACCCTTCATTGATTGGAAAAAATAAATCATTTTTTGGAGGACTGGAAGAAAAATTGCAAGCTGAGGTAACAAACTGGAGGTTGCAGAATCCAAAGCCAAAAGCGCAAGATATTTACAGATTTTGTGATGGAATGGCAGATAGATATTTTCAACAAATATTTCAAGGGATTCCTCGAAAACAACATTAGTTGGCATAAGCATAAAATACTCTTCAAAAAATGACAGGACGAATAATTGCGGATTACCACGTGCATTCATTGGCGTCAGATGGCAATTGGAGACCTTCACGCGTAGTAATAGAAGCAAAGAAGCGCGGTCTCGAGTCCATTGCCTTAACAGACCATGACACGATTTACGGCATTCCCGAAGCCATTAAGGAAGGTCAAAGAGTAGGTCTTAAGGTGGTAAGTGGCATTGAAATTGATTCGTCGTTCAATTCAGATGGACTTCTTTTGAATTCTGTTGAAATTCTTGGCTTAGGATTTAATTTGCCTTTATTAGAGAGTTTCGCAGGTCAATTAGCTGCTCAAAGACTACAATTATATCTTAACATAGCAGAAAGGTTTAACCAATATATTACTTCAGATGGCTTCAGGCAGCATAATCAAAACAGCAAATACCCTTTAGTAAACCCTTCATGTATTAATGCGCATGATATGGTTTTGTGGAAGTGCACGTGGAACGGATATTTTAATCCATCTCCGGTCTTTTCCAATACTGAAATATTATTCTACATATTTGACCGATTTGCTCCAAACATCAATTTAATTGGTAGGACATTGCAAGGAGATAAAAGTCTGCTGGAAGAAGTGATGAGGGAGTATGGGTTTCTTTTTGACATACACAAAAACAGGCCTTCTTCTGCCCATGCTATTAAGCAAATTAAAGATGCTGGAGGTTTAGCAGTACTGGCTCACCCAGGCCTTTCTGCACTATACCTTGATGGTATGCTAACTCGAGAATGGGAACAAGAAGAAAGGCAATGGTTTTCAGTGAACAACAAGGCCAGCCCATTTGCACTTGTTAGTATGTTAAAGCAAGTAGGATTGGACGGGGTTGAGTTATATTTCTATCGTGGCAATGACGAGGTGCATGGGCATATTCAAAAGAGGATCAACAGGTATTTTGAAATACTATCACAACAACTGGGACTGTGTGTAACCTTTGGCTCAGACTGTCATGGGCCTCGGGGAAGAGATCCTTATCTTGGATTATTTGGTTCAGATAAGATTATAATATGAACAGCAATAATCAAAAAAATATTGTAGGATTAATAATTTAAAAAGTTAAAAATGGTTTACATGGAATTTGGATTAAAATGACAATAATCAACAAAACAATGGACCGTTCGGATTTGCTGACTGAGGAAGCAAGACCTGTTGTCAGGAGAATTAATGACTTAATTGAAGAAGTGTATTCAAGAGGTCTACACATGACATCATGGTATGGCACCTTGCCCAATTTCACGGAAAGTGAAACTGAAAAGGGTGTTGGAATCGCTAATAGGGGGAGTGATTACACACCTTTGCCGGATATGGCTGATGACAGCAGGCTTCCATGGTATTTGTATTGGGAAATTTTTTGGGTTATGCAACATGGGCAACAGGTTAAAAGTGGTGATAGGGTATTGGATGCAGGCGGCACTTCTTCGCTGTTCAGTTGTTATTTAGCATCACTTGGAATTGAGGTTCACTCCATAGACTTGAATGAGAGAATAATTGCAAATGGCAATGCATTGGCAAAAGCTATGAACTGGAACATGCATTCTTATCTAATGAACATGGGGCATCTTGATTTCCCTGACAGTTTTTTCGACCATGCTTATTCCATTTGTGTATTTGAGCACTTGGACCATAAAACTAAAATGTCGTCGCTTGAAGAAATTGCCAGATGCCTCAAACCTGGTGGAGTCCTTTCAATTACATTTGATTATAGGAATCCTGCTCCAAATGTTTATGGTTATGGGCCTGATATACGAGAAGAAAACCAGTTAAAAACAAAAGATGACATTAAGAGAGCATTTTTATCAACGGAGCATTTTGAGCTTCTTAGAAATCAGGAATTTCACGATAATGGGCAATCGTACTTGGTTCATCCTAAATTTGGTAATTTTCCATATACATTTGGAGCAATTTTTTTACGCAAAAAAGGATTGCCCATGACAACAGGCAAGTAATGGAATCTGTAAAATTGTCAATTGCCACATAAGACTTAGCGTGCAGAAAGGCTAAATTTATAAATATCTTAAGCTAGCAGTAGGTTCATGAAGATTGGATTTGCAGTATTGTTGGATGACGAAAGCCACAACTTTGCTCGTCAAATCGAGCTTGAACTCTGTCATAAGTTCCGGCTATGTTTGGGACTAAAACAGAGCCCACACATTACGATAAAAGCCCCTTTCAATACACCTAAGATTGAACCGTTTGTCAAATATCTTGAGAATTTAGCTAAACAAACTCATCCTTTTGATGTAGAGTTGGATGGATTTGGTTATTTTGAACCTAAGGTAATTTTTCTAAATGTAAGAGAAAATGCCAAACTGAAGGAACTGCACTTTAAAATTTTAAAAGACTTGAAAGAGAAATTCAACATCGTGCCACATGCATTAGAAGGAAAGTCAATCCGATTTCACTCTACCGTCGCTCTTGAAGATGTTACCAAAAAAAAATTTAGAGAGGCTAAAAAATATCTGAAACAGTACAATCCTATATTTAGATTTAAGGCCAAAACGTTTGGAATATTTTTGTATTTAGGCAAAGAGGCTGGCTGGATAGTTGTCAGGAGAATTAAACTTAATGGCTAATTGGTTAAATCAAAACTCCTTTTTTTAATCTCAATAAATTTTTTGGCAAATCACATCAAAGAATTCTTTAACAAAAATTTAATAAATAGCACAAGATTATCCTATTGTATGGCAATACACCCTCTACATTGGCGGTATGATAGAAGCCAAAATCTATATGCCAAGCAAATTGATAAAAGTGAATTAGATAAGGGGAGTTTAAGTGTTACACAACCCTCTAAGGCAGGGGAACCGCCAAGAAATATTGAGTTCTACCTCGCGGTCAAGATGCTACAACGGGGCGAAAGCCAGATAGTTACCGGTTCAAAGAATGTTGATCTTTTTAAAATAAGTGGCGGAGGAGAGTATGATGATCACGAACGGAATTATGCACATCTGTATAGACCACACGGCCCGTGGGGTACACATCTGTACGTGCTGCATGGCCCGTTGGATATGCACCTGCATGAATCACCAAGGTATTGGGATGATTTTGACAGTTATCAATTGAGTGCAAAAGGTGCATTTCTGGTGGGTGCTGTCGGAAGACGGAAAGCGCACATAAGTATTCAAGAACTAGACGCGATACGAGCTATATTTGAACAACATTTGGGCGATTTTACGAAAGGCGCTACATTACGCGAAAGATTTGGTCAAAGAAGAAGAGATAGAGTATTGGAACTAATAATGTCTGATTTGCGAGAATATTACGAAATGGCAAAATTGTTTTTGATGCCACCTACTGCTGTGCGAAATTGAGCAATGGAATTATAAAAATATATGTATTCGCGTACTTAAATGTATTGTAGAAAAATTAGAGAAACCAACAAAACTTGTATAAAATCAGACGTTACTTATAGACCAAAACTTAAAAGAGAAGATTTATTACTGCCATTTAAGAGTGAATTTTTAAATATACAAAAGAACCAATGAAAGATGATAAAAGAAAAGAGCATACAATTATTGTCAACAGCTTTCTATTTTTCTTAAGAAATTTCTTGATAAAGATTGTATTTAATTAACGTTTGCTTCCTCGGCGGCTTTGTTACTTTCCCCTAGCTATCTTTATGAATATATCATCCAGCGTAGGGCCCTTGACATGAAGGTTGCTCAGCATGAAACCTTTATGGAATATCTTGCTCATCACTTTATACATCTTATCTTTCTCTGTAGTAACCTCAAATACTATGCCGTTGTCTTTCTCAAAAACAATATCAACCCCTTCTGTTTTAAGAAACTCCTTAAGCAGCTTGATGTTTTTTCTGACTGCAATCTCAACCGTATGCTTCTTAATCATCTTTTTAAGGTTGGAGCTTGTGTCAATGCTTATTATTTTTCCATTTGACATAAAAGCAATTCTGTCGCAAAGCTCTTCAACTTCGTACATGTAATGCGACGTGAAAAGTATCGTGCAGTCATTCTTTTGCCGGTAATCTTTTATTATGCTTCTGGTTTTGTCCGCAATGTCAGGATCTAAACCTACTGTGCACTCGTCCAAGAACAAAACTTTCGGATTATTTATCAATCCTTTGCATAACACAACTCTTGTATTTTCTCCTGAACTTAGCCTGATTATTTTTCTGTCCGCTATGTCTTTCAATTCAAACAATTCCAGCAATTCATTGATTTTCTGCTTATGGTTTTTTACCCCATAGAGTCTTGCATATACTCTCAGATTCTGCCTTATTGAAAGCACATCAGAAAGCCAGGAATACGCAGTTGCCACGTTTGAACTGTTCTTAACAAATTCCCAGTTCTTTTCCGGCTCGTAACCTAAAACTTTTATAGTTCCTGAATCTTTCTCAAGAAGCCCTGTAAGCATGTTTATTGTTGTTGATTTTCCAGCGCCATTTGGCCCAAGCAAGCCGAAAATCTCTCATTTTTTGACTTTAAAGGATATGTTATCTACTGCAACTATTGTCCTGCCTTTTTCCTTAAAGGTTTTTACAAGATTATTTACCTCAATATTATCCATAATTCGATTAAGAAAACTTCTAGGATTTAAAACTTTAGATAAAATTTTTAAATCTCCCTTATCTCAAGAATTTCTGTGTCTTTCCTCGGGTTCACATCAGAAACTATTATGGCCCTGTCGCCCTTCACGAGAAATTTCTTCTGCTGCAGCATGCCAATAGCCTTCTTTGTCATCAGCTCAAAATTCTCGTTAAAGTTTATCAGGAAAGGGAAAGCGCTCCAGTAAATCATTATCTTTCTCTTTACTTCCTCATTATCTGTAAATACAAAAATATCAACATTAGGTCTTCTCTTTGCCACCATGCCAAGCAATTTTCCAGTCTTTGAAAATACAATTATTGCCTTTGCATCCAGATTTTCAGCTCCAATGCAGGCCCCAAGTG
>CAYIKX010000024.1:0-11366 GCA_964364025.1 uncultured Methanosarcinales archaeon | reverse complement strand
GTAAAGGCTAATAAAGCTATAATTATTACTACCTCAGATTTTACTATTCAAGCCTGCTAAGCAAAACAATGTCTGATATAGACTTAAACTTTGAGGACTTCAGGAAAAAGATAAACAATGAGCTAGCTGCAAATATAGGAAATTTTTGTTACAGGGTCTTGAGCTTTTTGAATAAAAATTTTGATGGCCAGGTTAAGGATATTGACCAGAATAAACAATTAATTTCAGAAATAAATAAGAAAATAAAAGAGATTGAAAAAAATTATTATGAATTAAATTTCATTGAAGCAGTCAAAAATATTTTGCATATATCTTCTTTTGGCAACAAGTATTTTCAGGCTAATGAGCCGTGGAAATTAATAAAAGAAGATAAGGAAAAAGTACATAAGATTTTAGGATTGTCAGTTAATATTGTTAAAAACCTGAGCATTTTGATTCAGCCAATACTTCCTAATTTTTCATCACAATTACAAAAACAACTTAATTTGGAGAATTTAAAATGGGATGATATCGATTTTAAATTGAAAAACCATAAAATCGGGAAAGAAGAGATTTTGATAACTAAAATGGAAGAGAAAGAAGAAATAAAAAAAGAATTTCCTTTGAATCTTAAGGTTGCAAAAATAATAGCTATTAGAGAGCATCCAAATGCTGACAAATTATATGTAATGCAAATTGATTTGGGCAATGAAAGACGGCAATTAGTGGCAGGTATAAGGCAACATTATTCACTTGACGAATTGAAAAACAAGAAAATAATTGTTGTGACAAACCTGAAGCATGCAAAATTAAGAGGGATTGAAAGCCAGGGAATGCTGCTTGCCGGCGTCACGGAAAATGAAGAAACGATTGGCTTGCTGACAGTCGATAAAAGCGAGGCAGGAGACAAAGTTTATCTTGATGGATACGAAAACTTGACAGAAGAGCTTAGCTTTGAAGAATTCCTAAAACTAGATATAAGAGCGAAGAATGGGCATGCTATTTTTGAAGGAAAAGAATTGAAGACAGATAAAGATATTGTCAGGGTTGAGAAAGTAAGAGATGGGGCGAGGGTCAGATAAAAACATTTATATACCTTAATTCTTAACAATAGTTAACATGGAACAACAAACAAAAGTTAAGCAACTAATAACAAAAGACATGACAATCGGAGATGTTGTTGCTAAATATCCTGCTGTCATAGAACCTTTGCAGGAAGCAGGAGTTCATTGCGTTGGCTGCCATGTTTCTTACTCGGAAACCTTGGAGCAAGGCTTTAAAGGGCATGGAATGGCAGATGAGGAAGTTGAGGCAGTAATTGCAAAGCTGAACAAGGCAGTCGAGGAGTACAAGGGCGAGGAAGGAAAGGATTTCATAATCACAAAGAAAGCAGCAGATAAATTGATTGAGGTTCTGAAGGAAAACAACAAGGAAGGCTCTGGTTTAAGGGTTGAGATTGTTCCCGGTGGTTGCTCAGGATTCCAGTATGGATTGGAATTGGACGACAACACAACTGATTTGGACAATATTTTTGAAGACAAGGGTGTAAGAATCATAATAAGCAAGGACAACATTCAATTCTTGAAAGGCGCAAAGCTTGATTATGTTGACAGCTTGCAGGGCGCTGGTTTTAAAATATCAAACCCGAATGCCCATGACTCCTGCGGCTGCGGGCAGAGCTTTGAGTATTAAAAAGAATTTTTTAACAACTTTATTCCGTATTCTTTTGCAATCTCTGGATTGTCGGTTGCAATATAATGATTATTTCCTAGTTTGGCAACTGCCCTTCTGGCTTCATTTACTGGAACAAAAACAAAATCCCTAACACCTGTTATGTAAGTTTCTCTAATAACATCATCTATCGAACTGACTACGAAAATGCTGAAATTATCGCCTTTTCTTGAATTATTTTGTACCACATTTTACCGAAGATATGCAATCTCGATATATCCTCTGTAAATCTTCATTATCGCTTCAATAGACCTGCCAAAGATATGTATGTCTCCTGCAACAAGCATTTCAAGAATTCCAGTTCCGTTTCGTGAATAAAGATTTACGATAAGCCCGTTTCTCAATACATAGTTTGTAGCTCCATTTGTAGTAATTGGCTCTTGGGATTTCTTTTTATTGAGATACCTTACCAATCTTTTTTCCAAATCTTCTAGCTTTAAGCCTGGACCTGGATTTTCATGGACTCTTACACTATACCTATTCATTTTTCACAATGATTTATAATTTTTTATCATTTCCGTTTAAATTTTCTGGAAGTCCTTCTTTCAAAAGCCGGAATGAAACTATGTCTTCTAGTTTAAGGCAGCGGGCATATATTCTAGAATATGTACGGGCATATATTCTAGAATATGTAACTTCTCCAGTTTTTCTATCCACATACCTCTTATCATAAACTAACAAATGTGGAGGTAATCCTTCCTTTACCTGCTCGCCATAAACTAGAGTTTCTCCTGGAATTTCCGAAAAACTTGGCATAAATTTTAAATAGGCTATACTATCAATGTAAAATAGATTAAATGAAGTCCCTTCGACATCATGCCGATCTGTGCTTGGCGCGCTATGTACATTAAATCCTATTTCTGCAATATCTCCTCTTCTAAATTCTGGAAATTCTTCAAGTTTCATTTTAATTGCTCTCGATTCTAACTATATCCTATGTTTATTCCGCCCAAAGTGGATGTATCAAAACTGCCTAATCTAGCTACTTTTGTTCCCTCGTACAGAATGTTACCTGAATTTTCTCCCATGCTTTAAGTCCGTGCGACTTTTGAATAATAGAAACTCTGTAAAGAATTTAAACTTTGTGTCACAAAATCAATAAATTTATAAATAAAGACTCATTTGTGTCTTTTATGACAAATATAGCGGAACAGGTAAAAATATTTTTGGACAATGATTTCATAATAAGGAAGTGCTTGTTTAGAAATATAGTCAGTTTTAGAGCCCTCTCCAGATATATTATCAAAACTTTAGATTTGGAAGAAAAAAACATGGATGCTGTAATGAGTGCCATTAGGCGCTACAAGAAAGAAGAAAAAGAAAAGACAGAAGCTGAATTAAAAAAGCTTTTTTCCAAGGTTGTTGTCAAAACAAGAAGCAATATTGTAGATATTTGCATGAAGAAAAACAAGAGAGTGCTGGAACAACTAAACAAAATCAATGCAATAGTTGACATAGAGAAAGGGGAGATTATCAGGATTATACAATCAGAAGAGAGCATTAGGATAATTCTGGACGAGAAAAACCTTGACAAATTTTTCAGTAACTTTTCCAAAAGCGATTGTATATCAATAGGGAAGGATTTAGTAGAGATTAATCTGCACTTTACTTCAGACGCTTCAAAAATTAAAGGAATAATATCCTTAATTTCCTCAAGCT
The DNA here is from genome assembly GCA_964364025.1 of uncultured Methanosarcinales archaeon. Taxonomy (GTDB): domain Archaea; phylum Nanobdellota; class Nanobdellia; order Woesearchaeales; family GW2011-AR4. The sequence continues at coordinate 7,997 of CAYIKX010000024.1, read as the reverse complement.
TGAATGCGGAAGACATAAACATTGTGGAAATAATGAGTTCTGCCCCTGAACTTCTGGTATTTATAAAAAAACAGGATTTGCTGAAAGCATTGAATGTCATAAATAATTTAGAGCTGATGTTTAGGAAGTAGCTCTACCAAAAACCGAAACATTTAAATAAGTAGATATACTTATTCTACTTAAGGTGATTTAAATGACAAACATGACTTTGGCTGTTCCGGAAGATTTGCATGAAATTATGAAAAAGCATAATGAAATAAAATGGAGCGAGATAGCCAGGCAGGCATTATGGAGCCATGCAAAGAAATTAGAGCTTATGGACAAGCTTCTTGCAAATAGCAAGCTAACAGAAGAGGATGCCGAAAGAATAGGGCACAAGATAAAGGAAGGCATAGCAAGGAGGCACGGGCTTGTCAAATGAAAATTGTGGTTGATACAAATAGAATAATTGCAGCCTTGGTAAAAGACAGCACGACTAGGAGCATACTGCTTAACAAAAATTTTAAGTTTGTGACTCCGGACTATACAATTTCTGAAATACATGAGCATAAAGATGAGCTAAAGGCAGATGCAAACCTTAGCGATGACGAATTTGGCATTCTTTTGGCTTTGGTTTTTGAGAATATTGAAATAATTCCAAAATCAGATTATGAAACTTATCTGGATGAGTGCAAAAATGACATAAGTGATGTGGATGATATTCCAGTATTGGCAGTTGCTATTGCTGCAAAAGCCGAGGCTATTTGGGCGCATGATCCTCATTTCAAAGAGCAGAAAAAAGTTAAAGTGTTTACTAACATAGACATGCTAAAAGAAATTGAAAAGGATAATTTTTGAAGATAACCTGAATTCGCATTTGTCAACCGCAACCTTTAAATAAATTCTTCCATTATTCTTGATTGGGGGTAAAATGAGCACTTTCAAAACAATTAATCCTGCTACAGAAGAAGTAATAGGCGAATATGAAATAATGCCCAAGGAAGAAGTTCTGTTGATTGCAGAGCAATCTGAACTGGCTTTCAGGCAGTGGAAAGATATGGATATTCCTACAAGAGCTTCTTATTTCAGGAGATTAGCTCAAATTCTCAGGCACAATAAGGACAAATATGCAAAATTGATGACTACAGAGATGGGCAAGCCAATTAAGCAATCTCTTACAGAAGTTGAAAAATGCGCATGGACTTGTGAATTTTATGCAGACAATGCAGCAAAATGGCTTGAGGAAGAAATTGTAGAATCTGATGGAAAAAAACATTTTGTGGCTTATGAGCCGATTGGAACAATCTTGTCAATAATGCCATGGAATTTTCCTTTCTGGCAGGCATTCAGGTTCGGCATTCCAACTCTAATTGCAGGCAACACTTCTATATTAAAACATTCAAATATTGTCCCTCAATGCGCCTTGGCGATTGAAGGGTCATTTAAGGAAGCAGGATTTCCTGAAAATGTTTTCAAGGCAGTAATCTCAGACCATGAAACTATTGCGCATCTCATAAAATCAGACATAATCCAAGGGGTTTCATTGACAGGAAGCACTTATGCAGGGGCAAGGATTGCAGAGCTTGCAGGAAAAAGCCTGAAAAAAGTGGTGCTTGAATTAGGCGGCTCTGATCCTTTCATTGTCTTGGACGATGCAGACATAGAATTTGCTGCCAAGAATGCAGTAACCGGAAGAACGATAAACTCGGGGCAAAGCTGCATTGCAGCCAAAAGATTTATTGTTGACAAAAAGATTGCAAAAGAATTTTCAGAAATTTTCTCAACCCATATGGCAAAACTTAAAGTTGATGATCCTATGTTTATGGAAACTGATGTCGGCCCTTTGGTTAATGAAGACCAGGTTGAGCAGATTGAAGAGCAGGTAAATGATGCTGTAAAAAAAGGAGCAAGGATTTTGACAGGGGGAAAAAGGCTTGACAGAAAAGGATTTTTCTACACGCCTACGGTCCTTACAGATGTAAAGAGCAACATGGAGGTTGCAAAAGAAGAGGTTTTCGGGCCGGTTGCGCCGGTTATTGTCGCTAATGACGAGAAAGAAGCAGTTGAGATTGCAAACAGCAGCGAGTATGGATTGGGAGCAAGCATCTGGACAAAAGATGAAAACAGGGCATTAAAGATTGCAAGAAAGATAGAGGCGGGATGCATCTTTATAAACTCAGTTGTAAAATCAGACCCAAGAATGCCTTTTGGCGGCATAAAAAAAAGCGGCATTGGAAGGGAGCTTTCAAAATACGGGCTAAGGGAGTTTGTCAACGTTAAGGGGATAAATGTTTATGAGCATAATAGATAAAAAATTACGATTAAAACATCAAAATTCCACTTATGTTTCATAAGTGGTTTACATATAGCTAGATATTGCATGGAATTTGGATGTGCTCAAAAACTACCCATAAATAAGTGGAATTTTGTAGTGTCCAAAACCACGCTATGTGATAGTCAAAGTATTCATGCCACCCATCTATGATGGGTGGTTTTTGACAAATTAAAAATAAATTAATCAAAAATGAAAGCAAGCTACTTATTCATCAAATGCCTGGAAAACGAGGAAGTTGAGTACATCTTCGGAGTTCCGGGAGAGGAAAATGAAGATATAATGCTTTCTCTCATTAATTCTAAAATCAAGTTCATTCCTACAAGGCATGAACAGGGAGCTGCTTTCATGGCAGCAACCTATGGAAGATTGACTGGAAAAGCAGGAGTCTGCCTTTCAACTTTAGGTCCTGGAGCAATGAATTTAACTACAGGCTTGGCGGATGCGCATTTGGGCAACATGCCGATGGTTGCAATAACCGGGCAGGGGGGCTTGCACAGATTTCACAAGGAAAATTTTCAATTTATAGATGTTGTAAGAGCTTTCAGGCCAATCACAAAATGGAACGCTTCAATTACAACTCCTTTAATCATTCCAGAAGCTGTAAGAAAGGCATTCAAGATTGCAGAAATGGAACGGCCTGGCCCAACCCATTTGGAACTGCCAGAGGATATTGCGAAGAAGGAAATTGAAGGGCAGCCATTAAAAATATTAAAAGTCAGAAGGCCAAGCGCTGACTCAAAAGCCGTTGAGCAGGCAGTTGATATGATAAAAAATGCAAGAAATCCCTTAATTCTTGCGGGAAACGGCTGCATAAGGACAAGAGTAAGCAAGCAGCTAAATGCTTTTGTTGCAGAAAGGGGAATTCCAATAGTGCATACTCAAATGGGCAAAGGCGCAATAAGCGACAAATCAGAATATTCCTTATTTACAACCGGAATCAATGCGAAAGACTATTTCGTGTGCGGGTTTGACAGGGCAGACTTGATAATCACTTTAGGCTATAATGTTGTTGAGTTCAATCCAGTGCATTGGAATAAATTAAAGGACAAGAAAATACTGCATATTGACTTCAAGCCAAGCGAGGTTGATGAATACTACAATCCTGACTTGGAAGTTGTTGGAGACGTTTCAAACACATTATGGGTTTTGAGAGAAAAACTAAAAAATGATCCAAAAAAGAATCCTGAATATTTTTTCAGGTTAAGGCAAACGATTGTCAAGGATCATGAGGAAAAGATAAATGACAGCTCATTCCCATTAAAGCCGCAGAGGATAATCTATGACATAAGAAAGGCATTGGCTGATTCTGACATAGTTATTTCTGATGTCGGAATGCACAAGATATGGACAGCAAGGATGTACAAAACATACGAGCCAAATACCTGCCTGATTGACAATGGGCTTTGCTCTATGGGAATTGCATTGCCAGGCGCGATTGCAGCAAAGCTAGTTCATCCTGACAAAAAGGTTGTTGTTGTCTGTGGAGATGGGGGCTTTATGATGAATAGCCAAGAAATAGAAACAGCAATAAGGCTCGGATTGGCATTTGTTGTTGTCATATTCAATGATTCAAAATACGGAATGATAGAATGGAAGCAGAGAATGCATCACGACAAAAGCTTTGGAAATGATTTTACTAATCCAGATTTCGTGAAATATGCAGAAAGCTTTGGGGCAAAGGGCTACAGAGCCCAAAAAGCTGAGGAATTTTCAAAGATACTGCTAAAGGCATTGAATGATAAAACTGTAGCGATAATTGATGTGCCTGTTGACTATTCTGAGAATTATGAGCTTATTAAGAAGCTTGGGCAGGAAATTTGTCCGGTTTAATTTTTATAATAATTTCAAAAAATTTGAGTAAAGAAATTTAATATGGATAAAGAAGAAAAAGTCATTCAAAATCTAAAAAATCTACCAAAAAATAACTACAAAATTACTAAGGATACACATAAAAAACTTTTCCTTCTTTCACTTGAATAGGAAGTTTGATTAATTTAGAATCCAAAGGAGCAGGCTCCCTTAATGTTTGCCCTGTTTCTGCATCAAAATGCGAGTCGTGCCATGTGCAATCCAAGTAAGCAGTATTCGGCTTAACTTTCAATTTCATTGGCCCGCCGACATGAGTGCAGCAGTTGATGTAGGCATGCACTTCGCCATTTAATCTAAACAAAATAGCCGGTCTTCCTGCAAAATCTATTTCTTTTGTTTCTCCTTCTTTGATATCGCTGTCATCTGCAAGAGGTATTTCCATTTTGCTTGTTATATTATTGTTTTATTTAAAGTTATTGTTTTTGAGTTTATTTTTTATTATTTTCAATTTTTAATTTAAATATCAACAACAATTGTTGCTTTGTAACCGCTTTTAGATTTTTCAATTTTAAACATGTGCATGGTGACTGCCTTTATGTCATTCTCCAATTGCTGCTTTGCAGGATTTATCGTGTCCCCTTTCAAAATGGCGTTTAATTTAAATATTTTATTTTGAATAATTTTGACTTTAACTTCCTTAAAAACCATGTATTTCGAATCCTTCAAAAATAAAATTTCTGACAGGAAGTCGTAAAGCAAATTTTCAATCTTTTTATTCTCCAAATTTATTTCTAATTTTTGTTTTGCATTGATTGTGTCCAAACTTGCGCTTAACTCAAAAATGGCCATTGCTGCATTCTCAAACAACTCATTCAAGTCTTTGCCATATGCTTCATAAGCTATGTCAGCGATTGCAACATCTTCAAGAAATCTGTATTTTTTATTGTCGTTGTTTATGTTCATTTCACTATAGAATACTTGCTAATTTAAAAATCTAATGTCCTTCGAAGAATATGCCCACAAACCATATCAAAGCAATTCCAAGCGCAAGCACGAGTAATTGCAATATAGATTTTTTAATGTCCTTTTCCTTGTGTATTTCAGGAATCAAGTCTGTGCTTGCGATGTAAACAAACCCCCCTATCGTGAATGCTGCTATATACAAGTGGGAATTTTCCATTAAACCTGAAAAGAAATATGTAAAAAGTGACCCTACAACTGCTGTAAGAGCGGTAATAAAATTATAAACAAGGGCCTTTACTCTGGAAAAGCCTCCGTAGATAAGAATGGAAAAATCCGCTATCTCCTGCGGGATTTCGTGAGCTATTATTGCGATAGTTGTGACGATACCCAAGGATAAGTCAGTCATAAAGCTCACCGCGATTATAGCGCCATCAAGAAAATTATGGATTCCGTCCCCAATTATATTAAGGTATGTAAAGCCGTGCACTTCCTCCTGCTCGTGGCCTGTGTGGTGATGATGCCAATAAAGGAATTTTTCCAGAATAAAGAAAGACAATATTCCAGCCAAAATAAAAATAGGAACGCTTTCCTTAAAGCCATTTTCAAGGGCTTCCGGAAGCAGGTCAAGGAATGCAGCCCCTAGCAAAGTGCCTGCTGCAAAGCTCACAAGAAAAAATAAAATTTTGTTTAGTGTTTTTTTGCGGAAAAAAATCAGGATTCCAAGCACAGAGACCAGGCTGACTATCAGGACTGCAATGAGGATTTGAATCAATACAATCATTTTATTTTTTTCTCTTTTTTAGCTGATACTTATTTTGCTCTTTAGTATTTTCTGAAATATTTTGTAAAATCTGTGCAGTTATTTGACCAACTGACTCAGGCTTAATCAAACTTCCTACTCCAAGGATACTAAATAAGGCACTAAAAGCGGTAAGTATTTGACCTGTTAGATCCCATCCAAAGTTAAAAACCATAATTAAAAAAATAATACCTATAAAGATGCTAATTGCTCCCGCAGTATATCCTATCTTTTTTCGTTCATTTAGTGTATTTGTGTATATTTGATTAATATTTTGAGATTGATTAGATGATTTGGTAGATTGCTGTATCTGTGAGTTCACCATTTTATCAATTTGGATTATATTAATAGGTGGAAAATGCTCGGTAGATTTTTGTGGATTATAAAGCGCAGATTCTATCTCTTTTATTCCTTTATGAGAAATTGATATATGGCCTCCCACAATTCCAATGTAGTCCACCAGACCTTCATTAACTAGATAACTCACTATTTTCTCAACTTTATCTATACCAAAACCAAGTTCCTGACCTATTTCACTCATTGAAGGATAACTATTTCTGTTCTTTTCATAAAAATCGTATAATTTTTTAAGATATTGGAGTCTTTCCTTTTTTATTTCTTCAAATGACATAAATAGGGGTTATAAATAGATAATATTTAAATTTTAGTATTAGATACCGTCATTTGACATCCTTCCTGTAATGTTTCGCAACTTCATGTACCTGTTTCATGTCAACTATCTCTTCGCCACAATTTTTGCATTTGTAATAATTGTAATCTACATTTTCAGGAGTTTTTGCCTTTAACTGCTGCATTTGCCATCCACATTCAGTGCATTTTCTCATTTGTAAACACTTTTTTAAATTATTGATTCATTTATTAATCTTCTTACCTTATCAACTTCTTCTTCAACTTCACTCCATCTGCTTATATTCTTGTTGTTAATCTTAAAAATCAAATCTCTCTTCATTATCTTTTCTGGATGCCTGATTGGAATATTCTTTAACAGTTCTATTGTATGGCTTTTTCTTGTTTCTAAAGTGTAATAATCTTTGTTATACCTAAACATTATTTTATTATGATAACGAGCATAACCTTTCTTATGGGTTAGGTATATGGAAGAATAAAAGCCAAATTCTTTTAATCTATCTTTTATCTCATTCAATAAAGCTAAATTTTGTCCGAAAAACCTGATATTGTAGAATATATGATTACCCATTCTCTTCAGCGTGACACTTCCATCAGAATCCAAAAAACCTGCAAGAAAGTAGAAGAAATTTTCATTATTTATCCATTCTGGAATACTTTCTTGTTTTGAATCTAGTAAGAACGAAAAACTATGCAAGTCAACATGACTTTGGAATCTAAACATACTTTGATTTTTTGTTTCCTTATAGTTAGTTGGACCATATTTTTCAAAAGTCCTCTGCAATAAGTCCATAAAAGTCTTATGTGTTGAATGAGTGATAAGTTTTAAAGTATAATTTGACTTTCTTACTGGTGTTAAATCGCCCAAGACTAAACCATATAAATACGCTTTTTCTTGAGGAGACAAAACAAATTTATTCTTTTCCTTAATATACCCAATTGCTATCAGAGCAGATCTACTATCCTTAATAACTATCCCATTTTCTTTAAGAATTTTCTTTATAGTACCTCTTCCAAATCTAAATGTTCTTGAAAGTTCTCTAATAGAATTAATAGACTCATAATCTTCCAATAGTTTTGGAGTGCTAATATGCTTTCTTTTTCTTAAAATCACCCCTTCTAAATCACTTCTTAGTTTAAGCCCTGACTTTTTTAGATGGTAACCTAGTGTATTAAGATGTATCTTAAAGTTATGATTTTTATCCAATAATTCAGCAGTCTCTTTAAGGGAATTGCCTGCTTTGTAATATTCACAAGCTATCTTAACAAGTTCATTTGTTATCATTTTAATCAACCTCCAAAGTTTTTTGTTTTTACAAAGACTTTGGAGTCCTCAGAAAAAGAGAATGTTAAGCGAAACTGCGTAATTGATTTTCTGGCGTAGCCGAAAATCATTATTTGGCAGTTTTGCGTGTTCTCTTTTTTCTCATGTTGTAGAATTTGTTATTTAAATACCCTGCGACC
>CAYIKX010000023.1:0-11385 GCA_964364025.1 uncultured Methanosarcinales archaeon | reverse complement strand
ATTATACTCAAGTCAATTTTTTTGATTGAAGAAATTAGAACATTGTTGTTAAATTTTAAAAAATTAAATTTTTGTAGCGATGTTTTTTTCATCTTAATTAAAATAATTATAATCTAAAAATCATTCAATTCTTCATCAGTTCCTTGGGATTGTTCCTTTAATTTTGTCGGCTCTGCAGGAGATTCTTGTATTTTGTTGCATAAAATATATTTACCATCATCCTTAGTCTTTAATTTCCATTTTAAGGGTATCTTGTCAAATGTCAGGCAAATATCCGTGTACAATATCTTGGTTTCTTTCACAATAGCGCTTCTTCCCATTTTGCCGAAAGAAGTTCCTCTTCCAATGTTTCTGTCTTTTTTAAACAATTGTGTGAATGTAAGCTTAGAAATTATTTTAGTTATTTCTTTTGATTCCTCGTCTTCAAGCCTTTCTCCATTAGCCTTTCTCGGTACAGGTATGCTGACCTCTGTTTGCATCTGGCTTCCTATAATTGCATTTATGCTCATGTTTTCAGGCGCTCTTATATCCTTTTCATAATCTCCATTTCTTACTTGGAAAGTTATTTTGTATATGTAGCTTATTTCGCCTTTTTCATTTTTAATTGGCTGTGTTCTTGTTGCCTCTATGTGGGCTCCTACTTGAGCAAGCCCTTGAGGAGTTTCAGCAAAAGCAACTCCTTCCTGCTCGCCAGCAAGCCTGTCGCTGCAAATTGCGCTTGTCCAGTATTCTGTGCCTAAGTAAGCAGATGCAAATGCCCTGTCAACATTGTCTCGCCATTTTAACAAGAAATCATCGTCCCAGAACAATGTCGCATAATAGCCAAGCCCCCTGAATTCTGTGAAGATGCGCTCAACATTGGCGAAGAAGCGCTGAGAGGACCATTTTTTACCATTGTTTTTATTTTGATTAAGTGCTTTTTTAACATCATCTGGAATTTCTGCTGGTAATTTATCAAGGTCATATAGTTTTCCGTCAATTAAAGCTTTATCTTTTTCATAATCAATGGTATACCTTACATTATCTTTTGTAAATGTGTATTGTATTGGTTTTCCTGTTAAAGGATCTGTCCTTGATTCAATATAATCTTGATAACTCACACTACCATCTTTAACAGTATAAGTAGTTTCAATAATCCAGAGTTTAGTAGATCTAATTTCTTTTAATCCAATTGTCTTGCCTTCTCTATCAATTGTTTCTTGCGTAGTTGTAGAGTACCCTCCAGCATTATCTAAAGTAAATACGTCTTTTGTTTTTGTTTTCCTGCCTTGTTTGTCTTCTTTGGATTCATATTCCCTAGTAAATACAAAATTTTCATTTGTATCATCATAGGAAGGTTTGTATCCATTTTGGCCATATTTTTGCATTAAATCATATTGTTGAGGAGTTATAGAAACGTCCTTATTGTCTAATTTAATTCTAGTCACTATAGACTTGCCATTTTTGTCTATTGTGAAAGTAATTGGGTAATCTGTACCAGCAATCTTTTTGTTTAGAGTATATTCTTTACCAGATTCCAGCTCTACGAATGACTTATCACCATCAAACCTGTATATTTTTCCATTTTTAGTTGCGAGTTGTATTCCATCCGGCTGGACTCCAAGAAGCTGGCCGCCTAATGTCTTGAGTGCTTGGTCAGCAAGAACTTGTTGTCTTATAAGATCAACCTTGCTCTTATCAGTTGTTATTTCGCCGTTTGGCAATCGCCAAGCAGGTATACCGCCTGTGTTCAATTGTTCAGGCAGTTTCAGCTGTTCTTCACTTGGACCTGAGGGCGTCCCGGGAATAGTTCCAAGGGGTAGTTTTATACCTAGTTTTGTGATGATATCTTGACCAGTTTTAGGATCTGTAAATCTGTAAGTCTTCCAGTACACTTCCCACGCCTGAGCGTCTGTCAGTCCAGGGTTATTTCTTTTGATCGTCTCAAATGCCTCTAATTCTCTTTGGATTTTTGTTAAAGAACCTGAATCTTTATTGTAGGTTCCAATATATCTACCATTATACGTCAATAAAATTTGTTCTTTGTTTTGACCGACTTCCAAGGTTTGAAGTCCAACGTTTGATAATTGGACTGAACCTATATCTTGTATGTTATAATAAGATGTTGGGTAAGATTTTTGTAATTCTTGTAGTGCCTGAGTTTTTGAATCTGCAGGTATGGTTATTGGGTCCCCAATTTTATTTCCATTATTATCTACTACTTGAAATGTGAAACTCTGTTTGTTTAAATTATTCCATTTTACACCATCCCAATATATATTCTGAGTTAATTGACCATTTCTATATTCTTCTCTGACAGTTCTTCCACTGGAATCCACATATTCGCGAGAATAGGTTGTTATGCTTGGAGGCGGTGGACTAGTGGTTGATATTTGCCTGCCATCTGGTCCGGCATAAACGAAAGTAACTGATCCAACTCCTTGAGTAATTGAAGGAGTTGGTGGTGCAGGTGCTCCAGTTGGCGGAGATGGAGTTTGGGTAGTTTCTGTAGCTGGTTGTTGAATTCCTGGTGCTATTACTAGTGATGGCGGAGTAGTAAGAATCGTTAAATCTATTGGTAAGGATTTTGCCACCAAATCATCACCAATGACATAATTAAATTGATTACTTGCATATTTATTTAGTTCTGGTCTGTTAGGGTCATTGTATCTTCCTACTCCACCATAAGGAATTAGATTATTTTCTTCCTTATAAGCTTTGATTATACCAAAATCTGTCTCTATTTCTGCAGCATAAATATAGTTATTTGAATTTTCTATTTTATACCATTGCCTGACATTTCCTTCTTTGTCTTTTGCCTTTATAAAGTCATTAGAAGAAGCAGGTTTAAATGATGCTACTATAGGTTCATACGGCTTCCCATCTGGTCTTGAAGTGGAATAGAATTCTCCAGCTGAATTTTGTCGTACACTTCCGTATATGTACAACTTACCATCTTTGTATTCAGCCTTATAAGCATCAAAAAATAAATTTGTTTCAACAACTCTTACATAATTACTAGTTTGTTTATTGCTCTGTATATTATACCATTTATTGCCCTGACTGTCAATCAATATTTGTTGTGGTGGAGCAACCTGAAACCCACTAATACCCTCCAACCCAGTAACCTCTCCACTAATTAGATTTGTAGTTGATTCAATTTTTTTACTTTCTCTTTCAACTAATTCCCATTTATTCTCGGTAAACTCAATATTTCCATCAGCATCAACGACCAATAAGCCATTTAAGTTGTTTGGATTCTTGACTTTGATATACAATGGAATAGCAGAATTAAAATGCTCAAGATAAAACACATATCCCTTCCTTATCTCATACCATCCCTCATTCAACTGGCTTAATTCATTTAAATTGCTGATTTCTTTTATTAAAGGAGTTTGTAAATTTGAGCTAGAACTTTCCTGCACTACATTTGCAGTTATGCTATTATTATAATAAATTGTACTGGCTAATATAGATGACAATAATACAATAATAGTAATCAAGCTTACTAATCCCTTTGCAGTTTTATTGTAAAATGTTTTTTTATTCATTTTGGACGAAAGGTTTATATAGTTGGTTTGTGTAAGATACCCTATGAAAGACCCAAAAAAAATGACTACTAAGGAGCTTATAGAGCTGGCTGATAAAATCAAAGGCAATATGACCACTAATTGGTTGAAGAGAAGGGAAAAGATTAAATCTAAGCCTCTTCTGGTCCAACAATCTTAATAGTTTTAAGTCCATTTTTCTTTAATACCTCATTTATTTCCTCTTTCTTGTTTTTAAGATGTACCTTATTAAAAGTTATCAAATAATCAACTTCAAAAATGGAAGCCACCATAACAATAAACGCATCCTCATCTTTGATTTTAATATCTTGAAGTTCTTTAAGGAGTTTACCATCATTAAATCCTATATCTTCTATTTTATCGTCAATGTCTTCATTGGTAATCATAATAGAACTTTCTTTCAGATAAAATTCTTCTATTCTTTCCCTTAACTGCAGATGATTCCACTTAACTATCTGTTCAAGCATATAAAATAATGTAACTAGCTGAAACTCCTTATTTTCTGCTCTTTTTATGAAATGTCTTGCTATGTCTCCATACTCTCCCTTATCCCATTTTGCTACAGTAACAACATCCAAATCTATGATTATTTTCTTTTTCATTTTACTTTTTTATTATATAATTTTTTATTCATTTTTTCTCTTCTTCTTTTTTCTCTTCCTTCTTTTCCTCTAAATCAAGTCTTGAGCAATAGTCTTGGCGTATTTTGAAGCCTTCTTTATACAATCCTTTGATATTCTGCAAAACCTCACCGAATTTTGAAGCTAATCTAACACCCTCACAAGCAATATAAGCTGGACCAGCTCCTGGAGGTGGTTGTGGACAGGTGAAATAGCATATAGCTCCAACTATTGCGCCTACAGCTGCAAAGGGATTTGACAGAGCTTCTTTTATTATGCCTGCGAAATGGTCAAACACGGCTGTATAAGGGACTACAGCAAAAACTTCGCCATAAATATACTTGCAGGTTGCATAAGATTTTTGCTCTTCGCATGCAGTAATTGGCAGTCCATCTTTTGCAACCGCATTTTGCAGGCAATCAACATACAAGCATTTAATTTGCCTATATTTATCAAGACCACTTATTATTCCTGGAACGCATAAAAATAATGATGCAGTCAGTAAGTTATTATTTGGGTCCAGATAACCTGCAATTCCTCCCCTTGTGCCTCCAGCAGCTAATTGCTGTGCTCCAGTGCCGGGAAGATTACCGCGTCCAGGTCCTGGAAGCCATTCACTGCCCGGGATTTTATTGATTTGATCTGTTATAAATTGCTGGTATTTTCCTACAACGCCTGGAGCCCATTGGCAGTTTACAAATTTACAGAATTTTCCCCCAGTAACCCATGCTGAATCGGCAGCTGTTTCGCTGGCTTGTTGCCCAAAACATAAAGCTGTTGATGCAGCATGAAGGGGTGGTAAGCAAACTAATCCTCCAATAGGGATGTAAAAACAAGTATCTTCAGCTGTTTTAGTATATGCAGTAATGCTATAGTATACAGCCACTACATTATATATTATTCCAAATACTTGGCAAATCTTTTTAGAATAGAACACAACTTTGTTCATTGTTCCAATTAATTTCCAAAATTTATTTATTTCCTTCTTTGCATCATCAATCTTTTTCTGGACATTATCGCTTACTTCTCCCAAAGGAAGATTATAAAACTTAATGCTTATGTTTGCAGTCTCAAGCTCAGGATTTTTCGTGATTTTATCGCCGACTCTTGAGATAATGGCAAGCGAGCAGCTTAAATTCGCCTCATTTATTTTAAATTCGTCTTTTTTGAATGTTATTTTGATTATTGGAGATGTGCTTCCGGTTTCTCGATTAAAGGTTTCAATATTCTGGACAAGATTTTTGCCATTGCCAGTGCAGCTAGCCTGATCAATAAACACAGTTTTTGGAAGCGCTGAAGCTGAAAGAGGCTCTAACTTGACATTGCAGTAAACCCTTTGATTAATCAACGGTCCAAGCTGCCTGTCAACAGCCTTAGGCGAGCAGTCAGTTGTGCTTTTCCAGAAATCCGGAGTTTTTGCTTCTTCCAAGCCTAATGTCTGCAGCGGTTTTGCAATAAGCACTTGATTCCCGACAATGTCTGTGAAGTTGAATGCTGCTACATCAGACGCTTGAGTTGTTATAGCATCTGTCAGGAATGAGCATACTTGCTTATCCTCTTGGAGGATTTTACAGGAGCCTGCAACTCTTTTAGCGTTTTTGATGAACTTTGAAAAATCAGCAATCGCTGTTAAATCATTTTCCTCTGTTACATTGGCTTCAACAAAAATTTTGTCTCCAATTTTAAACAAGTCTGGGTTTGTCTCGCTTATAGTTCCAACAGAGCTGAGGCTTATGCCAGTTACAACTGGAGGCTTGCCGTCTATTATTACTTCAATTATTTTAGCTTCACTTACAGAATTCCTTAAAATATCATTTGTATCAGAGCCTATTGAAATTGATGCCTTGGCTGAAGAGCCAAATTCCACATTGTTCCATTTGCAGAGCCAATTTGCTTCCTTGTCACAGCTCGCTGCAGCTTTTTTAGAATTATCTATATGCAAAAATACTTCATCTGCGCTTAATCCGGTTAATTCGTTAAAGCTCGCTGTTACTGTGCTTCCAGCCGGCTTCGCAAAAACCTTGTCATCTTTGGTTGTGGATGTTGACAGCGATAGCACAACAGGCCCTTTGTCATCAAGAGCCAGGGCTTTGCTTATTGTAATGCTTGCTTTATTGCCAACTAAATCAGAGGCATTGATAAGGATGGCTTTTGTGCCGCTTGTGCCTGGATTTAAATCAATGGGCCATCTGCATATATTCAAATCATTTCCAACAGGCGTGCATGAAGCCTTTACATATTTCAAAGACGGATTCAAAGCTGATAAATTTGCTGTTACAGAATTTGCGTTTAAGTCACTTGCCGATATATTCACTGTAACTTCGACAGGAACACTATTTGGAGAAAACGTGCTTAAGCTTATGCCTTTCCTGATTATTGCAAATGAGTTTGCTAAAATAATTGGAGGAGAAGCGTCTACTGTAAATGCAGCAGATATTTCCTGGGAAGCCTGATCAAAATTATCAATTGCTTTTGCGGTAACTGTATTTTCCCCGTCTTTTAATGTTTTTGCATCAAAGGATATGTTTGACTTAAAATTGCAGTTGGTGGTATTTGGAGCTATTGACTTGGATGACTTATCTATCAGTAAATCAACTTTTTTTATGCCTACGCATTTGCCAGTGCAGGATTGGTCATTACAAGCAAAGTCTGTAGCTTCATAATTTACAACTACATTTTCCTGCCCTGAGTATTTGTTTTTTGAAACAGTTAGCTTTAATTGCGGCGCCCTATTATCAATAATCACGCTGCCTGATTTTGAATCATCCAGTTTCTGCTTGGACGAATCATTGTATAAATTAATTGTAAATGGCAATGGCTTGCTTTCAAATGATGACGTGCCCGTGCCTGGAAACTTCAAAGCGCATTCAAAGGCATTGCTTGGCAATTGGGAGCAGCTATCAAACTTAATATCCGAACCTAGAAAAATCTGGTCTTTGGTTATTGTATTATTGGCTATTGAGGCTTGGACATTAAAATTTAGAAAGTCATTTGATTTGGCAAATCCTTCTATTCCATTACTACCTTTGACTGATATCCTGTTTATTGCTGCAAATACTATTGACACATTAAATGGAATACTAAAAACCAGAGCTATTAAAAACGATGCAATAATCTGCAAATATTTTTCCTTATCAATCATTTTTCATTAAGTATTATTTTTTTGTTATTAGCTGCATATTTTCTTACAACAAACTGCCCTGATGCATGTTTTTTGTACTGCCTAATATCATAAAATTCTGAAAAGCTTTTTTTGGTGATTGCTATTATTATTATGTTCATTTTATTCGAATTCAGGCTGCAAGGCTGAATTATACGTGCTTGAATAATATTCAATTTTGCCTATTTGCTCTATATCCTCAACAACCCTTTCCTGCTCCGGCACATTTGCAATGTCAATGCTGACCGCATTCAGCACAATTGTGCCATGATTTTGAAGGTCGCTAGGATTTATTGTAAAGTTTAATTTCAGGCCACCTTCCGGAAACCTTTCATCTCCTGGAGTTGACTTTTCCCCAAAATCAATTTTTGGGACTGTAAAACATTTTCTTAATGGAAATATGCCTTCGCATTTCTCTTTTTCAGGAATAACTATTTTCTCATTAAGAAGCAATGTGATTTCGGCAGAATAATCGCCTGGTGCAATTTCGATTTCGCTTTTTTCTGTTTGCTTTCCTTCATAATTCGCAACAGAGGAGAAATCAAGCTCATTGCCATCATTTAATCTTGTCAAGGTTATTGTGGCAGATTCTTTGCTGCTTAAATCAACTGGTGTATCAACAAATTGCCATCCTTGAGGCGTTTTAACAACATTTTTCTTCTTGACAACAACTTTTTTTGTAAATATCGGCTGTATTTCGACATTTAGCGATTCATCAGCATCGGCCTTAGGGTCAAATTCAACTGCCTTTCCAATATAACCTTCCCTTACAATATTTGCAACTCCGCCGATTCCTACCGGGAATTTCTCTGTCAAACTGCCATCTGCAAGCGTCGAGCCTATAAAGCAGCTTTCATCAATAAGCGTATACAGAACTTGAGCATCTTCGATTGGTTTTTTTGATGAGGCGTCTAAAACTTTTACTGCAATACTGCCGCTTGACTTTATATCGCAAAGCTGGGACCTTTCAGAAATTGATGACAATTCCAAAGAGCTAAAGTTGTTACCCATGTGCCTGTTATTTCTTATATTTCCTTCTAAAAAGAAATTAAAGCTGTAGCCCTGGCCATTCAGCGCAAAAGGGTCCTGAACTTCAACAAGCACAGGAAATGACAAGTCATAAGCAAACCTGTAATCCTGTATTCCAAACGATAAAAACGGAATAATGCTATTTGCAGAGCTTGGAATGCATCTCTCTCCCTTGCAATTTAAATTAAAGTACACGGGCCAGAAATCCAGGTAAGTGAAGTACACTGCCAAGTCGCTAAAAGAGCTGTTTGCAACAGGAAGTATAGTGGAATCATACAGCCTCTGCTTTAATTCAGAGTCAAGCAGATTTCTTTCATAATTGTAAGTTCCATCAACCTGGAATAATGGAATGTAAGAAGCAAGCATGGATGTTATCTTGTTTTTTATCTCGCTTTTCTGCCAGCTTATTGAGCTGCCGAAATTGAACTGCATATCAGACATTGGAGGCAGTTTTTCCTTGTTTATGCCTGAGAATGCAACTATCAGATTCAGGATGTGCTTTTCCAAATAGTGGTGCTTTATCTGCAGATTTGTTATTTTTGCCGCTAAGTCATAGACTCTGTCTAAATTGACTGGAATTCTAACAAGAAACTGGCTTAAATCTTTCTTTGCATCCTGCTTTTCTGCACTAATTGGATATTCAACAATCACCAAGACATCTTCAGAGGCAATTGTAACATCTGTTTTTACATTTCCTTTTTCTGTCACTTTATATCCTTGTGCAAGGAAAGGCTCAAAATTGCTCAAGCAGTCTTTAAATTTTGAGTCGATATACCTTTCGAGCTGCTTCTCAATTGAGTTGTCCGCCTGCCTTAGCTCAGGTCTTTTTGATGCAAATATGCAATTAGCCTCGCAATTATTTGCCGATTTTAAATACCACCAATACGGAATTTTCAAATCAGAATCTGCTGTAAAATAAACGGCATCGCTTTCTGTTGGATTTTTTGTTATTGTAAGCTGCTCCTTGTTTAAGGTTCTGTTTGCAAAGCTTATATAGCCTCCTTGCTTGCCAATTATTTTCAGCCCCTCAACTCCGACAGAATAAGCGCAGTCATTGGCATAGTTTTTTATTGCATCAAATTCAACAGGCACCTGCTCCTGGACAATTTTTATTTCCGGCTCAAATGATTTTTTTATTTCCCTGGTTGAATAAAAAAATACAACTCCACCTATCATTATAAGCAGGCCAACTATCATAAAGATTGCTGCCTGAGCTGAACGCGAGCTTGAGAAGCATCTCGATTTTTTATTATTCATTTTTTAGTTTTTAATGATTTTTTGATTGTAATTTTTTTATTTGAATTGCCAAACCTTTATTTTTCTTTTTCCAGTTCCTGCAATTCTTTTTGTATCAATTCCAAATCATACATCTTCTGCTCCATCAGCTCTCTGGCAAGCATTGATTTCTTCTTGCCAAGCTTTTTTGAAACTCTTTCTAGAAGATCGTTAATTTCCTTAGATACTGTTATGCGAATTTGTATACTCATTTTAATCCTAATATATACTTTATGTAGCCTAATTTTTGTATAATTATTTAAAGCTTTCTATTACAAAATAGTTAATTTTATACTAAATTAAGTATAAATAAAGGATAAAGCTTATTTATTAATACCTTATTAATTCATAATTTATACTATATTTAGTATAAATTAGGAATATACATTATTAAATTAAAATTTTTTATGATAAATATAACAATCTTTAAATACATTTAATAAAATAATAATTTTGATGGTCAGGCAGAGCGTGATAGATTACGTCAGAAGCATGCTGCAAAAAGGCTATGATATTTCTACTATAAGAAATACAATGCTGAAATATGGCTATACAAAAAAGGATATTGACGAAGCTGTTAACGAGGTATACCATCCTACAATACGGCATGAAATTCATTTATCTCATACAACAATTTTTGCCATTATCTTCATTGTTGTTTCAACAATCGGAGTTGTTATATTATTTTATTATGTCCCTGCAAAAGCGCCAGCACAGCTTCTCGATTTAAGACTTGAGCCAGTAAAAACAGAAGCAGAAGCAGGTGAAAATGTTGCTTTTATAAAGCAGATGTCAAATCTCGGGGCATTGAAAAGGTACGATGTAATTGTAAGGCAGGAACTTATAGACTCAAAAACATTTGCAATAATGACCCATAATACCGAAACAATTGCCTTGGAGACAGCAAGCTCTACGCAAACAAAAATCCTAGTGCCTGCAGATACAAAGCCAGGCAGCTATATACTAAGAGTGATAGCAGAGTATGGTGACAAAAAGGCTATTTCAACCCTTCCAATTAAGGTTGTTGAAGCTAGAAAAACAGAAACATGCTTTGACGGGATAAAAAATCAGGATGAAATCGGGTTAGATTGCGGTGGCGTATGCAAGCCCTGTGAAAAAAGATTAGACTGCAATGACAACAACTACTGCACAGAAGATGTAATGGAAAATGGCAAATGCGTCAATAGGCCAATTTCTGCATGCTGCGGCAACAATATTTGCGAAGAAGGAGAAAAAGAAAGCTGCACTGCAGATTGCCAAAAAGAACCGGCAACTGAAAATTTGGAAGAAATAAAAGAGCTTGCAAAATCTGATTCAGGCAAAGCATTGCAGCAGTGCAGCCAAATTGAAGTGCCTGATTTAAGAGATACCTGCATCAGCAATATTGGAGAAGTGCAGCGCAGCAAGAATTATTGCAGCAAAATCAATAATACAAGAATAAGGGATTTATGCTTCTCAAATATAGCCAAATCCACCAATGATAATTCACTTTGCAGGGAAATATCAACAGATGGAATAAGAGATTCATGCTATATGACTTTTGTTTTAGATAATGACGATTACTCTGTATGCGGCAGGATAACCAATAAGGCGTTAACCCAGTCTTGTGAATCGTTGAGGCAGCTTCATGAATTAAACCAAGGACAAAATCAGAGCCAGTCCTAAAATCAACATTTAGTATAGATAAAAAACAGCAAAAAACGGCTTGTTTGCAAGTTAACTCGTAATTAGAAAGATTTAAGGGGCTTTAGCC
>CAYIKX010000022.1:0-12098 GCA_964364025.1 uncultured Methanosarcinales archaeon | reverse complement strand
ATTTTGTCAAATAAGCTAATGGATACTTTAAAATAAATAAGATTCTGTACATGTGCTCAGCCATATGGCTAAGCCTTGCATATGCGCTGTCAGTTACAACCACTTTCACATTGCTGTGATTTGTCATCAAAGCGGCTGCCCCGCCAAGAGAAAAGCCGTATAAGCCAAGCTTTGTCAAATTTTTTTCCTTTTCCAAATATTCAATTGCTCCCAGCAAATCATTTTTCTCTAGATAACCAACAGTTGTGTATTTTCCTTCACTTTTTCCAAAACTTCTAAAATCAAACAAAAACACATTGAAGTCTTTTGCTAAGAATTCTGCTATTCCAAGCAAATTTGCTTTATCAGCAGGATAGCCATGCATTACAATAACAGCAGCTTTAGTCTTGTTGTTTGGGATAAACCATCCGCTTAATTTTATACCATCAGTACTTTTAAAAACAACATCCTCGTAGTTCAATCCAAAATCAGAAGGCTCCAAATTTGTGATTATTTTTGGTGGATGTATAGACATTAAAAATGTAAATAATGAAAAAAGTATTAGGAATAATACAATGAAAATCAAAAATTTGAGCAAGATTTGCATATACTACTTATATTTCGGAAGTATAAAAATATTGCTAATATAACTGAAACGCAACCTTTTTAAAACAAACTTCTCTACTAAAAATCTGATGGAAACTCTGGAATCTTTGAAATGGCTTAAAGAGAATAGCCTTTATGATTTGGCATCTAAAGTTTCGCTTTCCTTGAAAAAAGTTTTTACACCTTGCTTGGCTGTAAAGGACGAAAAAGTTTTGATAGTGGGAGATGCAGGCTATGAAAACAGGAATGTGGCAGCTGTCTTGTCAGGCGCCTATTATCTAGCAGCTGAGCAGCTCAAGCTGGATGCAAAATTAATCTTGCAAGGAGTCAAGTCAAGAGGCGATGTTTCTGACGAAGATGTAGTCCATAATCTATCAGGGCTAAAATCAGGAAACATCATAATTTTGAATATGTCTGATAAATTAGGCAATATACAAGAACTTGGCAAAAGCTTTAGGAGGTGGGTAGCAAAGAAAAATCACAGATTTGTTTCTGCCATGAGCTTAGGGGATTTGGCGACGAGCAATATAGAATTGATATTAAATGCTATTGACGTTAATTATCGGCCTTTTCAATCACAGCATGAAGAGATAAGGCAAAGGCTTGAAAAAGCAAAAGAGTTGCATATAACAACACCAGCAGGTACTGATTTATACTATAATAAAAGCGGAATTAAGGCAATTGCAGCAGATGGCAACTATACAGCGCCTGGCACAGGAGGCAATTTGCCTGCAGGAGAGGTCTATGCTCCGCCGAACGGCAAAAAGGTGGAAGGGAAAGTTGTAATTGACGGCAGTTCAAGAACCCATGAACACACGATTTTGATTAGGAAGCCGATAGAGTTGACAATAAAGGATGGAGAGATTGTTGATATAAAAGGACACGAAGAGGCAAAACAGCTTGAAAACACATTGAAATGGGCAGCTTCTGTTGCAAAGAATCCTGGAAATGTCAGAAGGATATGTGAGCTTGGCATTGGCTTGAATCCAAAAGCATCAATAATCGGTGCTATGATTGTTGATGACAAAACTTTAGGAACTGCGCATATAGGGATTGGCTCTAATTATTGGTTCGGAGGCAATATATACGCGATAATACACCTTGACCAGGTATTCAAGAATCCTACGATTTACTTAGATGGGGAATTACTTAAAGTATAGAATTATTCTTCTTCCTCGAGTTCTAACATCCATCTTGGCAGTTCTATTTCAGGGTATTTTTTATCAGAACCTTCAAAATAAGTGCCTTTTTCCTTCAACTTCTCCATAATTCAGATGCAAGATTGCAAAATATATAAAGATTGTTTAGTAAGCCAGAGTGACTACACAGAGTTTTCCAAATGAAAAGTATTAAAAAAGGATAAAATTAAATAATCTCTAAAAATTACAATATTGATAAAAATGCCATACAAACAAGTCATTTTAGTCAGAGAGGATTTGAAGCTGCCAAAAGGAAAATTAGCAGCTCAATCAAGCCACGCTTCTGTAGATGCTACTTTGAAGTCGGATAAGAAAATTGTTGATTTGTGGAGAAAAGAAGGCGGGAAAAAAGTTGTCCTTAAAGTCAAAGATGAGAAAGAATTGTTCAAGTACAAGCAGATGGCAGAAGACAATGGATTGGAAACAGCATTGATAACAGATGCAGGCCATACGGTTGTCGAGCCTGGCACAAAGACATGCCTGGGAATCGGTCCAGACTTAGCAGACAAGATTGATAAAATAACCGGAAAGCTGAAAATGATTTAATAAACCGTAAAATTTAAATAAATCATCAGAGTTGCTTCACAAATGAAATTTTATAAATTCATCATTTTGATTTCTGTGGTAATTTTTCTTGTGGGCTGCAACACCAATACGCAAAATGCCGGCTCAGCTACGCCACCTGTTTCAAAAACCTCTGGAAGCGCAGACAGCGAATTCAGGGAGATGCTTCAGGGCAAGAACAGAATTGAATGGCAGGCAGCTTACGACATCAAGGGCAAATACGGACAGCAGGAATTCCAGTCAAGCACGACACAGTATTTTAAAGGCACTAAAAGTAGAATGGATGTATTGCAAGGAGGACTTGAGTCTAGATCATATGTAATTGACGGCACCTCTTATTTCTGCACTAAAACTGGCAAGTGGAGCTGCAGCAAGCTGCCTTCCAGCAAGGACGTATTGGCAGAGTTAAACAAGATGGAAAATGATGTAAACAGTGGAAATATTGAGTATACAGTTAAAAGCGACGGCACAAAAAGTATAGCTGGAGCAACTGCAAAATGCTTTTTGCTCAGTGTGCCTTCAAAATCAACAACATTAAGATATTGCTTCTCAAAAGAAGGAGTTATGCTTTACACACTCTCCCAAGGCAGCAGTGGAACAACTGAGATGACAGCAAAGACCTACTCAACAAGCGTGAGCGATTCTATATTCCAGCTACCGGCAGAAGCCAGTACTTTAACTATTCCAACAATACCAAGCACTCAAAAAGCCACTGTGCCAGAAGATCCATGCAAAGCTTGCGAATCTCTGGCTGAAGAATCTAGGGAAGATTGCTTTGCATCCTGCGGCAGCGGCTGAGCATTTCAATTCCTAAGGATTAAAGTTCATTTGAGTTAATTTTTTAAATCAACTATCTTTCTTATTCCTCATGGGCCCATAGCTCAGCCTGGTTAGAGCGACTGACTCTTAATCAGTAGGTCGCGAGTTCGAATCTCGTTGGGCCCATTTTATAAAAATGAAAAAAATATTGTTTATGTTTATTATTATATTTGCTTTTATTATTTCTAGTTGCAGCCAACAAAATGAAGTGACAGGCAATCTTGAGCTCAAAACAAAATCTGAAAAACAGGAGCTTAATCAAGTTAGAGTGTTTGGCACAAGAATTGGCGAAGTTCCGTATGATTTTACTGTTGTTTCAACAGAAGGGAAAGTAGTAAGGCTAAGCGATTTGATGCAAGAAAAAAAGCCAGTAATTGTTTATTTCATGGCAATCTGGTGCCCTTGGTGCGCAAAAGACTATGCGGCTTTGTCAAAAATTTATAAAGATTACGAGAGCAATCTAACTTTTATTTCAATAAGCCTGGACTTAAGCGAGGATTTGCTGGAATTGAAAGAGTATAAAAAGAAATATCTAGAACTGCAAAGCATGATGTTTGCTCCTGGACAAGAGCAGATTCTAATTGATTATGGAATAACAAAAACAACAACTAAATATGCTATCGGCAGAAATGGAACTATTATTTATAAAACTATTGGAGCTTTTACCGAAGAAGAATGGAAACAGTTGCTTGACTCTCTAATAAAATCATGACTTGGCAGCTATCAATTCCTGCAATACATCATAAGCTTTCATAGAATCTTTTTTATTAAGTATAAAAGTAAGTTCTGTCATTGTAGAGACAATCTCATAAATGTTTATGTTATCCCATGCAAGCTTTCTTACGGCATTGAATATTATACCAGGAGTGTGGGTAAAATCGTCTTTTGTAAAAACTATTGTTAAAGACGCCAAATCCTTTTCTTTGTTCAATATTTTTTCCCCCGAAAGAAATTTAACTAAATTTTGCATATATTTTTCATTGATGATTACACTGACTTCGTTATTGCCAAGAATGATATTCAAAGTATCGCCTCTTTCAAAATTAACCAGGTTATGTATATTTCTCAATTTAGCCAATAAACTTGGGGTTTTGACAAATGTAAAATCCGCTATGCTTGTTTTCATCAATATCTCGCCACTATAGTCAAATTGTTTTGTTTTTTTACGATGCTCTGCTATTTCCTCAGCGTACCGCCTTAATGCCATCACGACAGCAGGCAGCTTTATTTTTTTACTGAGTTCCTGCTCTATTTTGGGCTGCATCTGCTCTGCAAGATTTGCTATGCTTATTATGCCGCTTGCCAGCCCTTCTTCTACAAAAGGCTGCCCGCTTACAATTTTCTTTACGATATGGCTTATGGTTACCATTTTAAATTGTTATTATAATAACATAATGTTTATATAATAAATATAAATACTTTTCGGTTATGATAGATGCTTTATATTTGGATGCAGAAGACGATGCTTTTGAGCTTGATGATTTGGGTGGCTATACCGATTTAATGTCGGAATTCTTGGATAAGTGATTTCAAATAATGAATTTTGATGATAAAAATTATGCTAAGCTATAAGTGACAAAAATGAACATCGCAATTATCGGCTACGGGAAAATGGGGCATGAGATTGAAAAAATTGCTAAATCTAAAGGAATCACTGTAAAATCAATTATAGACCCTGATGATAATGCTGCGGCAAGTTTCAGGGAAATTGATGAGAAATCAATGAATGGCGCAGATGTTTGCATAGATTTCACTGCACCAAATTCTGTCATTGGCAATGTTCAAAGAATATCAAAATTCAAAAAAAACATCATCATTGGAACAACTGGCTGGTATGATAAATTAGAAGAAGTTAGAGAAATTGTGCAACAAAACAACATTGGTTTGATTTATGCCTCTAATTTTTCAATAGGAGTAAATATATTTTTCAAAATAATTGAAAATGCTGCAAGGGTAATAAATAATGTTGAAGATTATGATGTTTATGGCTATGAATTGCATCATAACAAAAAGCTGGACAACCCAAGCGGAACTGCAAAGTCTATAGAACAGATTCTAGTCAAAAACATACAAAGAAAGAAGCAAGTGCCATTTGCTGCTGTAAGATCGGGCTTTATACCAGGCACTCATGTCGTTGGTTTTGACAGCAGCGCAGATACAATAGAACTTAAGCATACTGCAAGAAACAGGGAAGGATTTGCGTTAGGTGCAGTGATGGCAGCCCAATGGATTCGTAATAAAAGAGGATTTTACAATATTAGTGATATGATGGAAAGTATTTTGGGTGATAAACATGTTTAAAGGAACTATAACTGCAATTGTTACGCCATTTTTAGAGAATGGAAACATCGATGAACATTCATTAAAAAATCTTGTAAAATTTCAAATAGAGAACCAAATTGATGGAATAGTGCCATGCGGCACAACAGGAGAAAGCCCGACACTGGATTATGAAGAGCATCATAGAGTGATAGAAATAGTCATAGCTGCTACTGATGGAAAAGTGCCTGTGATTGCAGGAACAGGAAGCAATTCCTTAAGAGAAGCATTAGAAATAACAAAGAGAGCAGCAGGTGCAGGAGCAGATGCATCGTTGCAAGTATGCCCTTATTACAACAAACCAACACAGGAAGGATTGTACAGGCATTTCAGCGCAATTGCGAAAGCAGTCGATATACCAATAATAATTTATAATATACAGGGCAGGACAGGAGTTAATTTGGAAACTGGCACATTGGCAAGGCTTGCAAAAGAACACTCGAATATTGTTGCTGTAAAGGAAGCTTCTGGAAATGTAGCCCAGATGATGGATGTATTAAATGAGTTGCCAAAGAACTTTACAGTTTTGTCAGGGGATGATAATCTAACACTTCCTTTGATGGCTTTGGGAGGCAAAGGTGTGATCTCAGTAGCCAGCAATATAATTCCAAGAGAGATGCACGAGCTTACTGAATATGCATTGAACGGTGATTTTGAAAATGCTGCAAGATTGCATTATCAGTTGCTGCCCTTATTCAAAGGAATTTTTCTAGAGACAAATCCAATTCCGATAAAGGCAGCTTTGGCAATGAAAGGCATGATAAAAGAAGCTTATAGGCTGCCTCTGTGCGAAATGAAAGCTGAGAATAAGGAGAAGCTAAGAAACATTCTAAATAATTTAAAATTATTATAAAATGGCAGAGAAAATTCTCCCTTTCAGGAAAGAGAAAGTACTGGATATAATAAAAAAATATCCGACGCCTTTCCATATCTATGACGAAAAGGCTATCAGGCAAAATGCCAGAGAATTCCTTAATGCATTTGGGGTATTGGAAGGATTCAAGCAGTTTTTCGCAGTTAAAGCAACACCTAATCCCTACATACTCAGAATAATGCAACAGGAAGGATTTGGAGTGGATTGCAGCTCTTTTGCAGAGCTTGAAATGACAGAGAGAATTGACTTCAGAGGAGAGGACATAATGTTCAGCTCCAATGACACGCCTGCTGAAGATTTTATAAAAGCCAAAGAGCTTGGAGCTATTATAAATCTTGACGATATAAGCCACATAGATTTTCTTGAAAAAGCTGCTGGCATTCCTGATTTGATTTGCTTTAGGTACAATCCTGGCCCAACAAGAAAAGGCAATAAAATCATTGGTAAGCCGGAAGAAGCCAAATATGGTCTTACAAGAGAGCAAATGCTTGAAGCATATAAAATTGTGAAGAAAAAAGGAGCAAAAAGATTCGGGATGCACACAATGATTGTATCGAATGAGCTGCATGAGGATTATTTCATAGAGACGGCTAGAATGATATTTGAATTAGCCGTTGATGTTTACAAAAAAACAGGCGTAAAAGTTGAATTTGTTAATCTTGGAGGGGGTATTGGGATTCCATACAAGCCCGAACAAGAGCCGGTATCATATGAAAAAATCGCCAAAGACGTAAAAAAAGCTTATGACGAAATAATTGTAAAAAATAATTTGCATCCTGTAAAGGTATTTACAGAATGTGGGAGAGTGATTACAGGGCCTTATGGCTATTTAGTGACCAGAGTCAGGCATATAAAGCACATCTATAAGGATTATGTCGGAACAGACGCATCCATGGCTAATTTAATGAGGCCAGCAATGTACGGAGCTTATCATCATATTACCGTACTTGGAAAAGAAAGCAATGCAAAAGATCATGTTTATGATGTTACTGGATCTCTGTGCGAGAATAATGATAAATTTGCAATAAACAGAAAGCTTCCAGAAATTGTGATTGGAGACATATTGGTTATCCATGACACAGGCGCTCATGGATTTGCAATGGGTTTCAATTACAATGGTAAATTGAGGTCTGCAGAATTGATGTTTAGGCCTGATGGAAGCGTGGTAAAAATACGCAGGGCAGAAACTGTTGCTGATTATTTTGCAACCTTGGATTTCGATGGGGCAAAAAAATTCAGGTGAATTAAAATGAACATTCAAATATCACAAAAACTAGCAAGCATAAGCAACTATGTTTTTGCTAAAGTGGATAATGAAGTTGCCAAATTAAAGGCTGCAGGAATTACTCCAATAGATTTTGGAGTAGGTGATCCAAAAGAGCCAACTCCTGAGATTGTGAGGAAGGCGATAAAAGAAAGTGTTGACAAAAGGAAAAGCTCAGGATATCCAAGCTATAATGGAAGCGAGGAATACAGGCAAGAGATATCAAAATGGACTAAAAGAAGATTTGGAGTTAATTTAGATTACAATAAGGAAATTACTTCTTCAGTAGGCGCAAAAGAAGCAGTTTTCAATTTTCCACAGGCATTTTTAAATCAAGGAAACTTTATTATTTCACCAAATCCCGGATATCCTCCTTATGAGAAAGGCACTTTATTTGCTGGAGGAAAAAGCTATTTTGTCCCATTATTAAAAGAAAATAATTTTTTGATGGGCTTGGACAAAATTCCAAGAGAAATAGTAAAAAAAACAAGAATATTATGGATAAACTATCCAAATAACCCAACAGGAGCAGTAGCAACAGGCAAATTCTTGAAAGAAGTTATAGATTTCGGGTACGATAATAACATAATCATTGCAAGTGACGAATGCTATACAGAAATCTATTTTGATGAAAAGCCCCACTCAATTTTGGAGTATACAAAAGAAGGAGTTGTTGCTTTTCAGTCGCTTTCAAAAAGGAGCGCAATGACTGGCTACAGGATTGGCTGGGTTGCTGGAGATGAAAACATAATTTCTGCTTTCAAGAAATTGAAGCCAAATATAGACTCTGGAACGCCAACCTTTATCCAAGATGCTGCAATTGCCGCTTTAAGGGATGAAAGCCATGTGGAAAAGATGAGGAATGACTACAAGAAGAAAAGAGACATCTTAGTAGGGGCGCTGGCTTCAATAGGCTTGGAAAATTGCAGTCCAGATGCGACTTTGTATATATGGCAGAAAGTCCCTGAAAATATTAACTCAGTTGGGTTTGCCAAAAAATTGCTGCATAAGGAAATTGCTGTTGTTGTAACGCCAGGAGCCTGGATTTCAGCCAACTCTAATGGATTAAATCCAGGAAATGATTATGTCAGGTTTGCTTTGGTTCCTACACTGGAAGAGACGAGAGAAGCAGCAGCAAGAATAAAGGAGCATCTAAGATGATAGTAATGAAGTTCGGCGGAACATCAGTAGGAAATGCTGAAAGAATTAGGAAAACTGCTGAAATAATTAAGTCAAAAATAGATAAAAGTCCAGTTGTTGTTGTATCTGCAGTAACTAAGATGACAGACGCTTTGATTAAATTGGCGAATGAAGCAGTAAATGGAAATGGAGAGGAGATTTTTGAAAATATAAAAAAAGCCCATATAAAAATCCTTAATGAATTAAATATCGATAAAAATTTATTGAACGAAGATTTAAATGAATTAAACGAAATTTACAATCAAGCAAAATCAGATAAAACACCCAATCCAAAAAGATTAGACTATTTCCAGTCTTTTGGTGAAAGACTATCGTCAAAAATTGTGGCTGCGCAGCTGAATAAGATTGGAATTAAAGCCCAAGCATTCAATTCCTGGGAGCTTGGATTTTTGACTGATTCTGAATTTGGAAATGCAGAGCCTCTTGAAAAGACTTCTTCTAGCCTAAACTCCAAAATAAAAAAATTGAATGTTGTGCCGGTTATAACTGGCTTTATAGGCAGGACAGAGCATGGAGAAATAACAACTTTAGGGAGGGGCGGCTCTGACTACACTGCGGCAATAATCGGCAGCGCTGTTGATGCTGATGAAATACAGATTTGGACGGATGTTAACGGAATAATGTCAACAGACCCGAAAATTGTTTCTGATGCAAAGACGATTGAAAAAGTTTCATTTGCGGAAGCATCGGAGCTTGCTTATTTTGGCGCTAGGGTACTGCACCCGAAGACTATCCTGCCTGCGATGAGGAAGAATATTCCTGTAAAGGTTTTGAACTCCTTTAATCTAGGCAATAAAGGCACTACGATTGTTACGGACTCTTACAAAAACAGCCAGGCAGTGAAGGCTATAGCATACAAAAAAGACATAACCCTAATAAATATCGATTCAACAAGAATGCTCGGCGCCTATGGGTTTTTGGCAAGGCTTTTTGGCGTATTTGATAATTACAAAAAAAGCGTTGATATCGTTTCTACGTCTGAAGTAAGCGTTTCATTGTCAGTAGACGACGACAGCAATCTTAAATCAATTGTCAGGGACTTGGAAAGCATAGCAAATGTTGAAATAATAAAAGGCAAGGCAATCATATGTGTTGTAGGAGAAGGCATGAGACACACTGTAGGGATTGCAGGCAGAACATTCACTGCTCTCGGCAAAAATAATATAAACATAGAAGTGATTTCGCAAGGCGCGTCAGAGATAAACATAACATTTGTAGTTGATGGAAAAGACGCTGAAAAAGCTGTGAAAGTACTTCATGAGGAATATTTCGGGAGGTAAAATGGGCAAGCTAAAAGCTGGGGTTTTGGGAGCAACTGGAATGGTCGGGCAGAATTACATTTCCTTATTAGATGGGCATCCATGGTTTGAAGTAAGCCATCTAGTTGCAAGCCCTTCATCTGCCGGCAGGAGATACCAAGATGCTGTTGCTGGAAGATGGCACATGAAAAAAGATATTCCAGAAAATGTAAAAAATTTGATAGTTTACTCTATTGACGATTTAAAAAGAGCAAAAGTCAATTGTGATTTTGTATTTTCTGCTTTAGATTCTGACATTGCAAAAGAATGGGAGGAGAAATATGCGGAAGCTGGAATTCCAGTTGTCTCAAATGCGTCTGCGTATAGGCATACAAGTGATGTGCCTATGATAATCCCAGAGATAAATCATCATCATTTGGATATGATTCCAATTCAGAGAAAAAACAGAAATTGGAAAAAAGGATTTATTGTTGTGAAGCCGAACTGCTCATTGCAGAGTTATTTGGCTCCTTTATTTGCATTGCACAAAAAATTCAAAATAAGAAAAGCGGTTATAACAACAATGCAGGCTGTCTCAGGAGCTGGGCATCCTGGTGTAGCATCATTTGATATAGTTGACAATGTGATTCCTTATATAGGCGGCGAGGAGGAAAAATCAGAAAATGAGCCAAAAAAGATACTTGGCGGGATTGAAAACTATAAATTCGTTTATGATGAATCGTTTGAAATATCTGCGCATTGCAACAGAGTTAATACTATTGATGGGCATATGGCTTGTGTTTCTGTTGAATTTGAGAAAAAGCCAAGCAAAGAAGAAATATTAAAAATTTGGAAAGAATTTAAGAGTTTGCCTCAAGAGCTAAAGCTGCCTTTTGCTCCAGTACAGCCTATAATCTATAAAGAAGAGGACAACAGGCCGCAGACTAGGCTAGACAGGGATAATGATAAAGGAATGGCAGTGACTGTTGGAAGATTAAGAGAATGCAATGTTTTGCAATGGAAGTTTGTCGGGCTAAGCCATAATACTATTAGGGGGGCGGCAGGCGGCGGAATATTGAATGCTGAATTGCTGAAGGCAAAAGGTTATCTCTAAATTAGTTTTCCACAATCTTTAAATAATATCTATAGTTCTTTTGCGCCATGGAAAATAAAATTGACAATAAAAAATCTCCGGTGAAAAATTACGAAGACACCTTCTGGGCAGACCAGTTTGCTGAAGATGCAATCGAAAGAGTTGAAAATAATAAATTTCTCAAAAATGTAGTCAAAAAGAGAGGAGTCTATGTTGTAATGGACGAAAAGACCCCTTCCGGAACTATACACATCGGCTCTGGCAGGGGCTGGGTCATTCATGATGCGATTACTAAAGCATTAAAAGACAAAGGAGTAAAGGCAAAATTCATTCTAAGCAGCGATGATATGGACCCTTTAGACAAGCCATCAAAAGAATTAAGCAATGAAGATAATGAGAAATACATCGGAGTCCCGTTTAGATATATTCCAAGCCCAGTAAGCGGTTATAAGCATTTTGGCGATTATTATTTCAGGCAGTGCACTGATTTGTTTCCGGATTTTGGGATTGAGGCAGAACTTGAAAGCACAGGAGAAGATTATGAAAAAGGATCTTTCAACAAGACAATAAAAATTGCTTTGGACAATGCTGACAAAATACAGGAGATTTATGCAAAGCTTTATGGAGATGATGTTGCAGCGGCAAATAAATTGCCTTTTAATGTCTTGTGCCCGCAATGCAAGAAAATTTCAACTACTATTGCTTTAGAGTGGAACAGTGAAAAAGAAGAAATTCGTTTTGAATGCAGGAATGATGTTGTAGACTGGGCAAAAGGCTGCGGCTATTCAGGCTGGATTTCTCCCTATAATGGCAACGGCAAATTTCCATGGAAGGTTGAATGGGCAGCTAAATGGCCCACTAAATCTGTCATAATAGAGACTGCCGGCAAAGACCATTTTACCAAAGGCGGCTCAAGGACTGCAGCCTGCCATTTCGCAGTAGA
>CAYIKX010000021.1:0-12238 GCA_964364025.1 uncultured Methanosarcinales archaeon | reverse complement strand
TCATCAAGATTTTCTATTTCGTCAAGCTGCTGCCCATTTATAACTTTGCCTGCTAATCCTATTTCCTTTGCAACAGCCTTTGCTGTTATTTCATGGTCTCCTGTAATCATTATTACCTTGATTCCAGCTTTCTTGCATTTCTCAATAGCCACTTTTACCTCTTCTCTAGCAGGATCAATCATTCCCTGCAAACCTACAAAAATAAGATTTTTTTCAGGCTCTTTATCTCCAATAATTGTTTTATACGCAAACCCAAGAACCCTTAAAGCATTGTCTGCAAATTCTCTGTTTATATCAAGAATTTCTTGTTTCATCTCTTCTGTCAATTTATTTGCTTTTCCGTTTATGTAAATGTAGCTGCAAAGCTTTAATACAACCTCTGGAGCCCCTTTGACGTAAGAAAGTTTTTCGTCATGATGCTTGTGGATTGTTGTCATCATTTTTCTTTCGCTTGTGAATTCAATTTCATCAATCCTAGGAAACTCTATTTCCAAGTCTTTTTTTGCCAAGCCAGCCTTTTCAGCACTAACTATTAAACAACCTTCAGTTGGGTCTCCTATTATAGCACTGTCTTTCAGTTCAGAATTATTATTTAAGGCTCCTATTCTCAAAAGAAGCTCTATTTCATCAATTTTAACTGGTTTTCCCTTAAATAAGAATTGTCCTTTTGTATCATAACCAGTTCCTGTAACATCGATAACCCTGCCATTGACAAACAATTTTTTGACAGTCATTTCATTTGCTGTTAGAGTGCCTGTCTTGTCGCTGCAAATTACAGTGGTTGAGCCAAGAGTTTCAACGCTTGGCAGCCTTCTTACCAGCGCGTTTCTTTTTAGCATTCGCTGGGTGCCAATGGCTAATGCTATTGTAACAACAGCCGGCAATCCTTCTGGGATGGCAGCAACAGCCACAGCCACCGATATTAGCAGCATGTCTATAAATGAGGCTTCATGCGCCAGCAAGCCTGCGGCTAAAATAACAACAGCTACAACCATTACCGCCTTTCCCAGGGTTGTTCCAAGCTGGTCCATCCTTTTTTGCAAAGGGGTAGGCTCTGGCTTGACCTGCTCTATCATAGCTGCGATTTTTCCAATTTCAGTTTGCATTCCAGTTGCAGCAATAATTGCCTTTGCCCTTCCGCTCACGACAATTGTGCCTGAGAAAACCATATTTTTCATGTCAGCTATAGGCATTTTTTCAGAAAGAACATCTGTATTCTTCTTTACAGGTTGCGATTCTCCTGTCAAAGCCGCTTCTTGCATTTGCAGGTTGAACACCTCAATCAACCTGGCATCCGCTGGAACTTTATCGCCGGTCTCAAGAATGATAATATCTCCTAGGACTAACTCCTTTGAGTCAATTTCTTTTTTCTGGCTTTCTCTGAGTACAGTTGCTTTTAATGAAGCCAATTTTTTTAGAGCTTCGATAGACCTTTCCGCGCGGTATTCCTGCGCAAATCCAAGGACAGCAATTAGGATTATAATTACCAGTATAACAACTGCATCGATATACTCTTTAAGAAAAGCAGAAATTATTGTTGCTATTATTAAAATCCATATTACAACGCTTTTAAATTGATTAAGAAAGATTTGCAATGGAGAAATCTTTTTTCCTTCTTTTATTTCATTTAAGCCATATTGCTTGAGCCTTTCTTCTGCTTCGGCTTGAGAAAGACCTTTATCCGAAGATTTTAGTTCTTTAAGTACCTGCTCTATTGATTTGTGATGCATGTTAGAAATAATTATCTGTATTGCTTACATTGTCCTCTTTTGGCTTTGTTTTTATATCTTTCAGCTTTATTATAAAATACTCCAAGCAATCCAGGCCACAGAAACTAGCTTTCTTTTTGAAATCGTCAGGACCGAATATTAAGGTGTAGTTGTTTGTTTTATAAAAATTTAGGGTGTTTGAGCAGGTAGCGCATATTTTTTCATGCTCTTTTAATTTCTTTTTTATTTTCTCCTCCAGCAATTTTTTTAATGTGATTGCCCCGCTGTCAAGGTCATTTTTAAAGCGCATTAATTCGTTGTAATCCAGTATATCCATTATTTCTTCAAATCTCCTGCTCATAAGCTCACCTCATTTTGTTGTTGATTTTATTTTTTTGAATTTATACTCACGGACAAAAATAATTAAACAATAGTTGTCCGTTCGTAATATGTCAATAAATCCTAAAAGGATTTTCGAGCACTCGAAAACCATAAGGTTTTCTTTGAGTAAAGGACATATTTATGTCTAAAAACTTGTGTCCTTTACTATATTTATAATATTCAATAATTTTAAAATGATTTTTTATTGTTTTAATCTCAAAATTTTATTTCCTCAAATTTTACATACCATTTGTTTGCTTCCTCGTCATAAGCAAATATAACATTGTACTTCCCGCTTTTGTCAAGGGCGAATAGAAGAGGCATGGGAATAGTAGTCTCAAAGCTAGAGCCTCTTTTGTACAATTTTCGTTTGAATTCTACCATCTTACTTATTCTTTTACATATTAAAATACTTATTTATAAACTTATGGTTGATTTAACTATTTAAGTATTTTTAAACAAGAATTTATACTTATTTTATTACATATTTAAATACTTATTGATTTTGAATAAGGCTCTGTCGCCTTTAATGGACTTAATCATTTTTTTAACCTCTTGTCGCATTAGTGGACTTATGCCTTTTGCATACCATCAGAATGTAGGCTTTTCTTTAGCAATCCTAACCATCTGTTATTTCCTAACTCAAGATTTATTCCAGCTTTCTCGCTTGGCGTCATTCCAAGCGTGGAATTTTCCTTTATGAAATTGTGATACAACCTAAAGCCCTGATTAAAGGCTCTTACTTGCTCAATTCCACGCCTTACCTTGTCAAACTCCCTAAAATCATTATGATAACGTTCTATCATGTTGTTGTTCTTGTGAACTTGGTTTATTCCAGCGTCAGAGATATGCTTTACTGCCTTTTGGTTGTATTCCCATTCGTTTATCCTGTGGAATGTTTGACCTATTGCGTGAGGGTAAGATTTTAAGGCGTCAGTTGTAATCTCTAAATCTGTTTTTCCAGCAATGTCTTTTATCTTGCTGAATATCTTTGTTGCGTCCTCAACATTCCTTTCCTTTGTTACAACATTGGCAATCTGAAATCTTGTATCGTGGTCTATCGCATTCCAAGACCATAAAAATTCATTGTGCTTTGTCCTTACTTTCTGCTCGTCCACGTGGATTTTATTGCTCAATTTCGGCTTTAGGTTATCGGTGTATTTGTTTATTGCATTCGTGAACTTTAAGACATAACGCCTTATTGTTTCGTGGTGTAGCTTGATGTTGTAGAACTGCTTTATCGTGCCTTGAATATCCCTCAATGAAAGACCTTTGAAATACAAGTCCATTACAAGAGTAATCATTTTGGCATTTACTTTTGTTCTATTAACTATTTGCACGACAAATCTTTTCTTGCACTGGTTACAGCCATACCTTTGCTTCTGCTCTGTTGTTGTCTTTAAAATGCCTCTTTTGATAATGTTCTCGCTATCACAAACAGGGCATTTTATCTTTTCATTCTCTAATTCCTTGTTAAATTCCAAAATATCTGCTTCTTGTGTTGTTCTCACTTTGATAAAGAACTTGATTGCTTGGATATGTTTGCATTCCAATTTTCTTGTTTGAAAATCAGGGCATTCACATTCCCAAGTTTCAGTATGCCTAACCTTGTATTGTTTTTTAGAACTCTGTGAAGGCACAAAAAAAGTTTCGCTGTCTATGATTTGCGGTTTCTGTCCTGTTGCTATTATTTCTATGCCTCTTAACCTTCTTAATTCCAATAACTTTTTATTCTCAAGAGCCTTATTCTGCTCTTGAGGTTTGTCTTGGATGTCGCAGTTCATTTTAAACCTCCGAGAACCGCAAGGTTCTCGTTATTTATTCTATTTCTTTCAAAAACTTTTTAACATTCTTGATATTACCATAATATACTTCTTGCTTACTATCATCTCTATTAATAGTAGTTCCATTTCCAATTAACAGTTTAACTGGTGATATATAAATTTCCACATCTCCTTCTTCGTTTCTTGTTTTGGAAAGGTTTGTTTTTTTGATAAATTCTTGTTTATCTGTTATTATCTTTGATACTTTTTTGCCATCATCAATAAAGAAAATTCTATAATGGCTTGTTTTAACATTTGCTTCTAAATCTCTCTTAATTAAAACTGCAATCCTTGAACTTAACATCATTCCTTCTACTTGGCAGTACTTGTCAAATTCTTCCAATAAATCCGTTGGCAATGTTATATTAAGTCTTGTGTATTTCTGCTTATCCATACGTATTAGTAAGTAGAGGTAGTATATAAATGTTTTGGTTAATCTATATAGTGGAGAATATAAATTATTTAATAGTAGTATAGTATAACTATTTAAATTATAGTATCAACATACTTAGTATAGTATCAAATAGTATAGTAAAGTATAGATTTATATAGGAAAATAAGTGATTTAAATGTTAATAGCTGAAAAAATGAATACAATTATTAGGATATTGTTAGTTAATAATATTCAAAATAATCCTAACCTTAAGGTAAGCACTTTAGCAAAAAAAGCGAATATTAGTTCGGCTATGGCAAAAAGATTAGTATTACGTCTTGAAAGAAGTGAGTATGTTTCCATAAGAAAAGGTGTAAAGGTTATCGACCCTATAAAATTAATGATGGCATGGGGTTACACTTACTCTATTAGAGAACTTGAACGTGAAGAATTTATAGCTGCTGAAAGACCACAATATGTAATGTTAAAAATAGCTAATAAAGCAAGACTCTGGAGATTAAAATATGCATTTACTTTATTTTCAGCAACGGAACATGTATATCCATATGTAGCTCCCTCAGATACCCATTTATACATATTAAAAAAAGATTTAAGGGCATGGCAATCCTTGTTTAGAGAAGAGAATATGTTATCTACTGAAAGAGGAGGTGGCAATGTGATATGTTTATTAGTTGATGAAGAATATTTGGAAGGGGTTTCAGAAGTAAGGGATGTAAACATAGTTTCATTACCTCAGTTATATGCAGACCTTTTTTCTTATGGCGGACGTGGAGAAGAAGCAGCTCAAGAGATAA
This sequence comes from uncultured Methanosarcinales archaeon, assembly GCA_964364025.1. Taxonomy (GTDB): domain Archaea; phylum Nanobdellota; class Nanobdellia; order Woesearchaeales; family GW2011-AR4. Next base: position 7,137 of record CAYIKX010000021.1, on the reverse strand, counting down.
TCAGATTAATAAAAAAATAGAGAGAATAGACTATGTATGACCCAATAGAAACTCAAATCTCATTTGATTTACTTAAAGAACTTATCACTGAATGTAGGAAGCAGAATATCAAAGTTGAAATAATTGGAGGATGGGCTACTTATTTCTATGTTAATGAGAGTTATCGTCGAGCTTTTGGCAAGGATTATATGGGCTCTCGGGATATTGATATATGTTTTGACCATTCTAAAGAAGAGGAATTTCTTAAATTAATAAAAGATTTAGGGTATATCCCAAATGGAATGCCTTTTAGATGGGAAAAAATATATAACAGGGAAACTAAAAAATTTCTTACTGAAGAAGAAGCAGAAAAAGAACAAATATTCAACCTTATAAAAATATTTTTGGATATTTTTTGTGATGGAAAAACTGAAAAATTAAAAAGTTGGAATCTTCCAAGTTTAAGAAATAGAAAAACTATGGTTGTAAGTAGTTTTGAAGTAACTGATGTTGATACTTTAATAGATTTGAAATGTCATGCTTTATTTGAACGTGATAAAGCAGATAAAGAAAATAAAGATGCGTGTGATTTATATTCTTTGATAAGGTATAGCAATCAAAAAATAACTTTAACTCCTCTGCTTAAAAAAGCAATTGAAAAAATATTAAATCGTTCAGACCTATTATATACTATATCCCAACATGTTTTATTAGATGCTGGTAAACAGAATATTGTTCAGTATATATTAGGACTTAGATTACAAAATAAACTAACTTGAAAAATATAATAAAAAGCCTACATCGTGCCTCAAGTTCTACTTAAGGCATTCACGCTGACGATATGCTATGGCGTTGATTATAAGACAAAGGCTTTTATAGAGCCTCTGCCTTCATATATCTGCGACAATATATGAAAGGGAAAAAAGGACAATCTTGGAATGCAGCATTTAAAGGCGGAGTCCCTCTGCTTCTTGTATTTTTTGGGATATATCTATGGCTTACAGGAAATTGGTTAATGGGTTTGATTTTCATTTTGTTGGGTGCTTATCTTTTCTTTGAAGTTGGACGCTCTTAATAACACCAAAAATATAACCTACAATTCCTGAAATCATTATTCCAACTAATAATTTATTCATTCAAAACACCCCCTTTCTTTGCAGTATGGAAAATAAGTAAGATTTAAATAAGCTAAATCTGAATAGCAATTTACGAGGTGAAAAGAAAGAACAATATAAAAATCGCTTCAAAAGTCCATTTATGCGACAATTTATTTTTTCCATTTTAAGTCCAACGAATGCGACAGAGCCTTGAATAAGAAATTTTTAATATCATATCCAATTCTTTTTAGTTTAATGAATATAGCAATAATATCTTCCTCAAAAGACTCAGCAGGACTCAACATCAGAAACAATTTGATTGGATTATCTGGTTTTGAAAAAACAGGCGAGAAATTTGAAAGTAATGATGTTTTTGAATTAAATGAAATTCCAGATAAAAAAATAAAATTATACCTGACAAACGATGAATTAGTTTATTCTGAAAACATTGATAAAAGAATTGATGCTGATATTCTTATTTTTGCTTCTAAGCATCGTTCTAAGGAAAATACTCCCAGTTTTGCAGTTCATGCGATAGGCAACTGGGATAAGGCAGCTTTGGGCGGACGAGAAAGAAGGCTTTGCATGTCCTCAGCAGTTTTGTTGAAGAATTTATTTATTGAATTAAATGAAAATGGAAAAAACTCTGGTTTTGAAATTACTTTAGAAGCAACGCATCACGGCCCTTATGTTGAAAAGCCGGCAGTTTTTGTCGAGATTGGAAGCACAGAGAAAGAGTGGAATGGTAAGGAAAACGGAGAGATAATCGCTAAAACCATTATGGGTGCATTAGAAAATGAAAATAATAATTATAAGATTGCTGTCGGAATTGGAGGGCCGCATTATTGCAGTAATTTTAACAAAGCTGTTTTAAAGACTGATATAGCATTGTCGCATATCTGCCCTAAATATGCGCTTCAGAATCTTGACGAGGAATTAATTAATCAAGCAATTAAAAAAACATGCGAAAAGATTGATTTTGTGCTATTAGACTGGAAGGGACTGGGAAAAGAAAAGCAAAGAATAGTTGAAATGCTTAAAAATTTAAATTTGGAGTTTATAAGAACAGATAAAATTTAAGTTAAGCTGCTTTAGCAATTCCAGTTCCACTTTGTTCGTCAATGAACTCATTCCACAATTTTTTCAAAGTAGCCTTCTTATCCCTGTCCATCATTATTTCTTTAATCAAATCTTTATAATAATTTTTCTGATAATAATCAAGCTGATTTACTAATCCGCTTATAATCTTATTATTCTTCGGCAATCCATCGACAAACTCGTTTAAAGAAGTGTGCAAAGTTTTGAAAGTTTCAAGCGCTCTTTCAACACTCATTTTTTCATCCCGCAGACGTCTCAGCATTACTTGAATAGAAGCAGATAAGGGTAGAACTTTATCGTGAATCTCACCCATTCCTCCTTTTCTTAGAATGTCAAGTATTTGATAAACCAACTTCATCATCCTGACACACTGCCTTTTTTCATCCTTTTGAGCACTCTCGGCAATTTTTTCATCTTTCTCCAATCTTTCAGTCTCTTTTTCCTCTTCTAATTCTTCACCAACCCTGCCGCTTTTGCTTCTAAATAAGTACCATAATATTATTGCTAAAATTAATACTCCACCTATCCCACCATAAATTTCAAAATTTGGAATAGCATAACCAAAAACTTCTACCATTTAACCTCCTTTCACCATCAAATAAAATAATGCAGCTACAACCAAAGCTGTAAGCAAAAAAAATACTATCTTGAAAAATTTCTCAAAAAATTTGTATAGCATAAATATTACTATAAAATATCCAATTATTACTACAGCAATTTCTGCTAATACCATTTTAAATTAATTTGTTCTAGTATATACTTTTATAATAGTTGCAATACTTATTGATTGGGCATTTATTGCAGAGCGGGATTTTTTTGCATATGTCTTTACCCAGTTTTACTAATAATGCATGATACTCATTAAATAATCTTTCGTTATTTGGAAGGTTTTCATGGAATAAAGCTTGCAATTCTCCATAAGTTCTCTCTTCATAACCAATCCTATTCATTATCCTTTTTGTATAAGCATCAACAACAAAAATCGGCTTTTTGGCAGCATAAAGGCTTATTGAGTCTGCAGTTTCCGGACCAATGCCGTTTAGTGACAATAATTGCTTTCTTAATTTTTCAATATTATTGTTGAATAGGTTCTTTAAACTTCCATTGTAATTGTTTAATACAAATCTACAGAAATTCTTCAGTTTCTTGGCTTTCTGGTTGTGGTAGCCTGATGATTTTATTATTTCAGCTAGTTTTTTATTGTTAATATTTAAAATTTTTTTAATATTGATTAAATTATTTTTATTTAACTGATAGATTGCCTTTTCCACATTCTTCCAGTTTGTGTTTTGGGTCAGAATAGCGCCAAAGCAGATTTCTAATTTTTGTTTTTCATTTAGATTAATGTTTTTATGATATTTTGGAGTAAATTCTCCTTCCAAAGTCACAGGCCACCAGTGCTGCTGACCGAAATGTCCAAGTAGGCCATTATATATCTTCAAAATCATATTTTTTAGAAAAATAGAAGCATTTATATCGGTTTTGCTAGGTCTCGCAGTTGGTCTTTGGTTTTATGAATATGCTTGCATTCATCAACCGAACTTCTTTCATACATTCTTTGGTAACCCGGATAGCAGGTGCAGTCGTATCTCTCGATTTGTTTATCACCACGTAAACTTCTAAAAATATTTCTTTGCACGAAATATACTCTATTCTCTGAGTCACTAAAACTAGGGACTAGCAATCCCGTGAATCCTTCAGGGTCAAAATTATTTCCAGATTCCCATTTATTCCTTAAAGCTCTTACAAATTCCCTGACATATAAATTTCTTGCATCATTTGAATCTATGGGCTCTCCATTTTGCCTCTGATATCTACTATAAACAGGATCATTTATCCCTCCTGGAAAATCAAAAGCTCTCCTATATCGAATTTCTTCTTCTGTCGGCAGCCTCATGCTATAAAAAGCCCTTAAAAACTGAATCTTTACCAGTTCAGGCAGCATATTCATCCTATCCTCAATGGAAGGCTGGTCTCTCCCTCGAATAAAGCCGATTTTTCTATTTTTCATTTCACGGATGGCATTAGGAGCTTCGTGATCTTGGGGCTCCACACGATAGCCACTATGCGCCAACCTCGATGCTAGTTTTCCGAATGGCAAACCACCCAGTTCCCAATCTCGTCCCTTCAATTCACTTATACCATGGAAAAATGATGGCAAGTCCGGCGTGTCAAGTTGCTTAAGCATTTCTACAGGAGTTCCCATTTTGCCCGGATATTCTATATGCTGAAAGCCTAGAAAAGCGCCTTTGATTAATCTAAAATTGAGATGGTCTTCTAATCTTCTTTTGTTAGCTACGTGACCTTGAGACCGAGGTGGCTCATCAGATGGAATTCTTCTCCTAAACATATCAGCAGTAGCCTGCTCGGCATTCTCGACATCAAACCCAAAAGCCGGATAATTATTTACCAATAACTGTATAGTTGTAGATTTCCCGTCCATACTTACAAATTGGAGTTTATCCTTTATAAATCTTTCTGCTTTTATAACTATAGAGTGATAAAATCATGTGGTACTACTTTGGTATTTTTTAAGAGCGAAAACATACTTTGACGGTTTAACGCCTGCAGCTAAATTGGAGAATCCTTGTAAATAAACAGAAATTTCATATGCTCTTTCTTGATACTTATCTTTTAGCATTTCCAATCTACATTGGAGATCAAAGAAAGCTGCTTGTGCTTTGTCATCATCTTCAGCAGTTACTAAAACAGGCAAGCTATTCTCTATATCAATACCTCCACTTTTATTCCTCCTTGCAAAAGCATCTAAATATGCTTGAAATGTCTCATAAGCATGAATTCTTTGCCTTTCGTCTACTATATCCTCCAATCTAAAGCTATATGCTTTGACTATCTTTTTATTAATTAAATTACCATCAGGTATTCCGCTCAAATCCAAACCTTCTTCTTTTACAGGCCCTGTAGAATTTTTTACAAACTTTCTTCTGATAAGAACATCGTTAATTCTACTGATTTCTGCCTCTAAAGATGTTGCAACTTCTTTTGTTCCTGAAAATAATAATACAACCTCACTTGTTGTGTAAACCTTGTCATATCTTATTATTTTTTTCATGGTGCCGCCTAATTGCTAAATACACCACTTTTTTAACTTAAACTTAAGAAATCAAAACCGCATTAACAATCCCGTCCTGCCCGGGCCTTGATGTTATTCTTGCTTTTCCAAGCTCTGTGTCAATTACAGAGCCCTTTGTCATGATGTTTCTTCTGATGAAATGCCTATTGGCAGGGTTGTCTGTTATGGTCTTTATTTTAGCCTGCTTGAAAGATCTGGTTTTTGGATCGAACAGATTTGCCGTGTCAGCGCTAAGCAGCCTCCACTTCCTGTTGTTTCCCATTACTCTTAAGGTTTGCAGCCTCTTCTTGCCTAATTTTGTGAAAGAAGGCTCCCTGCCTAGCTCGTACTGCTTCTTTTTTCTGTAAGCCTTATACCTTGCGCCTGTCTGCTTTCTCCTCGGCCTTGATTGCGATAATGCCATAACAAAAAGAAAATTTTAAATCTTTAAATAGGTTTCTATTCGATATTTCATTATAAAAATTTTCAAAGCAAAAAATAATCAATATTTTTAAAAAAATTTATAAAGAAAAAAACTTTTGGATTTGACGTCACAAATGAACCATAAACAGAATTCTGTAGAAATGAAGAAAGAAATTGAAAAAAAGTCAGAAAGAAGAGATGCTTTAAGATATGCAACCGGCTTTTCTGATAATTTGCAGCCATTGGAATCTTTAGACTTAAGCAAAGTAAAAAATTTTGATGACATGGCAAAAGCAATGTCCAAAACTGCGTTTGGAGGCAGAACTTTGGGAGAGGCAGCAGATGTCCTTTATGAAATGGCTGCTGACAAAGACTGCTTTGTTGTCGGAACATTTTCAGGGGCAATGACAGTTGCAAAAATGGGCCTGTTAATTTGTGACATGATTGACAGGGGCATGCTTAATGCAGTTATAAGCACAGGCGCTTTGATGACACATGGATTTGTTGAGTCTGTTGGCATGAGGCATTTCAAGCACAACCCAAAAATGGATGATGTTGAGCTGTATAACAAAGGATATGACAGGGTTTATGATACTTTAGAGCTTGAGAAGAATCTTGACGACACAGAAGAGATTATATGCAAAGTTCTTGACAAAGTTGACAAAAATGAAGTTTTATGTAGTTACAAAATAACTCATTTGCTGGGCAAGCACCTTGCGGAAAATGTCGACGGCAGGGCAATTTTGAAATCTGCTTCCAACAAAAAAGTTCCTGTCTATATTCCCGCGTTTACAGATTCCGAATTAGGGCTCGATATGGGAATCTATATGAGGAGGCAGGCAATAAAAGGCGAAAAGCAATTCCAGTTCAATCCATTTTTGGATTTGGAGCATTACACAGAGCAGATAAAAAACGCAAAAAAAGTTGGCATTTTCACAATTGGCGGCGGAGTTCCAAGAAACTGGGCGCAGCAGGCAGGGCCTTATCTTGACATTATAGACAAAAGAATCGGGCACGGAGGAGGATATAAAAGAATTAATTATGGAGTTAGAATTTGCCCTGAGCCAGTTCATTTTGGAGGCTTGTCAGGATGCACTTATTCTGAAGGCGTTTCCTGGGGCAAGTTTGTTCCTGAGGAAGAAGGCGGCAGATTTTCCGAGGTAATTGCAGATGCAACAATCGCATGGCCAATAATCTTGAAAGCTGTTATGGAAAGAATGGACAAAAAATAATGCGATACTTATTTAATCCAGTTAAACTATTTAATTTCTATGGAATATTTTGAGTTTATTGGAATAGCAGTTTTGGTTATCATAATACTATATATTGGTTTTCTGATTGGGAAATATACAGCTAAAAAAGAGCATGAAGAAAAAGTTCCAGAAATCAGGGAAACTGCAATAAAACAGTCTCGTGCAGTTTTGTCTGGCCAGTTCTCAGAGCAGATTGCGCCTTATATGCCAGATT